>NZ_SPPA01000010.1:0-81209 GCF_004569585.1 Muribacter muris
TTACCAAGTGGCATTTAGGAAGAAAATTTATATGGATTTGAGTACATTACAAGCTGATTTGGATGAATGGTTGCTGTATTATAACCATCACCGAACCCATCGAGGAAAAATGTGCTGTGGAAGAACGGCAATGGAAACATTAGTTGATGGAAAACGAATTTGGGCAGAAAAAAATTTAAGCTCAAATTAATCTGACAGACACACATCGTTTTAAACGGGGACTGTCAGATTGAGTTTGATCTTCTACACTTTATTATTTCTTTAATATCTTTTGCACATTGTTCAAAGACTCTAGTTTCTTCATTAAAGAATCTGTCAAACCATTTTGTTACTTGTGTCATTGTGAATCAGTGAACTAACAGTGATACAAGTTTTAAGTGAGGTGGTTTTTTAATTGTTTGTTTTTAATTAAGTTTTAATTTGCACTAAAATAATATTCACGTACTTACAGAGATATAGAGTATCGGTGTTTTATCATTTAGGCACTTTTGATTACGCTTCACTCAAGCAATATATAGAGACCGAACAAAATCACGAGATAGCGGGCGAGTTTACCGAGGGTAATACATAGCACGCTCATTGTGAAATGAAAACGTAGCCAGCCGGCAATGCCGCAGAGTAAATCGCCGATCACGGGCAGCCAGCTTAAGAGCAACGCCCATACACCGTAGCGTTGGCTGACTGTCAATGCCCATCTTGCCTTACCGGATCGGAGGTTGTGAAGTTGTGGTTCGGGGGCAAGGCGTGCCAGAAAATAGGTGGTTATGCTGCCTAAACTGTTGCCGAGGGTAGCACTGGCGAGCAGCAGCAACAGTTGCAGTGGCATATCTTCGCCGTTTTTCCACAGGGCTTGGCTAACCAATGTGGTAAAGACGATTTCTGAATTTCCCGGCAATAAGGTCGCACTCAAAAAGGCACTGGTGAACAGAATGAGCCATTGATATTCCGTGCTGGTGAAAAAACCGATGAAAGCGGTGAGATAATCGTTCATTTTTGTAATTTTCTTGTTAAATTTGTGTAGGGATTTAATAAACTTAACTATTTGATTTTGTTAAATATTGATATAGGTCAATAAAATTTCCGACTTTATTTATTTTATTGGTAAAAATTATTTAATAGCGTGGGTAACAGGTCTATAATTCTCAAAAATTTTTGCAAATTTTCAACTTTCTATTTAAGGATCGCAATGTTTTCTCCTGCTGAAATGGCAAAGATCGCCGAGGATGCGGCAGTTTATAAAGCCACCAAACACCAATTTTATTCTTTTATTTCTGCGATTACCGCAGGGGCTTATATTTCCATCGCTTTTGTGTTTTATGCCACTACGCAAGTCGGTGCGGGCGAGTTGCCGTGGGGCGTAGCCAAGTTGATTGGCGGCGTGGTATTTTCGCTCGGTATTATTATGTGCGTGGTATTTGGTGCGGAATTATTCACTTCCTCGACAATGACTGCCGTGGCTAAAGCCAGTAAGCGAATTACTTTAGCACAAATGCTGAAAAATTGGTTAGTGGTTTACGGCGGTAATTTTATCGGGGCATTGTTTATTGTCGGGTTGGTGTGGTTTAGTGGTGAAATAATGGCGGCGAACGGGCAGTGGGGTTTAACGATTTTGAAAACCGCCCAGCACAAAATTCACCATAGTTGGTGGGAAACATTTCATCTCGGTATTTTTTGTAATCTGATGGTTTGCATCGCCGTGTGGATGGCGTATGCGGGGAAAAGCCTGACGGACAAAGCCTTTATTATGATTTTGCCGATTTCAATGTTTGTGGCATCGGGCTTTGAACACTGTGTGGCAAATATGTTTATGATCCCAATGGGCGTGCTAATTCACGCTTTTGCCGGCGCTGAATTTTGGACAGCAATCGGTGTGGATGCGGCGCAATTTGCCGATTTAACGCTCTCGCATTTCGTGTTAAATAATCTCATTCCAGCAACGCTGGGCAATATTGTCGGCGGGGCAGTATTTATCGGTTTGGTGCAGTGGTTTTTGCACTTGAAAAAACATTAACGGCAAGCGGTCGTTTTTTGCCGATTTTTTGCAATAACATACCGCTTGTTACTCAATTTATCTTAACTAACGAGGACTTAAAATGACTCAATTAACAGAAGCTCAATTAAAAGCGTGGGAAGGTTTCGCACCGGGCGAATGGCAAACTGAAGTCAATGTGCGTGATTTTATCCAGAAAAACTACACCCCTTATGAAGGTGATGAATCTTTCTTAGCGGACGTTACCGAAGCAACCACAACGCTTTGGAATGATGTGATGGAAAAAATCAAAGTGGAAAACAAAACCCACGAACCTTACGATATTGATTGTGAAACGCCTTCAACCATCACTTCACACGCACCGGGCTATATCAATAAAGATTTAGAAAAAATCGTTGGTTTACAAACAGATGCACCATTAAAACGGGCGATTATGCCGTTTGGCGGTATCAATATGGTGAAAGGCTCGTGTAAAGTTTACCGCCGTGAATTAAATCCGATGGTGGAAAAAATCTTCACCGAATACCGCAAAACCCACAACCAAGGCGTGTTTGATGTTTATACGCCGGATATTTTACGCTGCCGTAAATCAGGCGTGATCACCGGCTTGCCGGACGCTTACGGGCGTGGGCGTATCATCGGCGATTATCGCCGTATGGCACTTTACGGTGCGGATTTCTTGATGAAAGATAAAGTCAAGCAATTCAATTCATTACAGGAAAAATTAGAAAGCGGCGTAGATATTCAAGCGACTATCCAACTGCGTGAAGAAATTGCCGAGCAGCACCGTGCGTTAGGCAAAATGAAAGAGATGGCGGCATCCTACGGCTTTGATATTTCCAATCCGGCGACCAATGCGCAAGAAGCGGTACAGTGGACTTATTTCGCGTATCTTGCTGCGGTGAAATCTCAAAACGGAGCGGCAATGTCGTTCGGGCGTGTATCGACTTTCTTAGATATTTTCATTGAGCGTGATTTACAAGCGGGCAAAATCACCGAGCAGGAAGCGCAAGAGCTGATCGACCATTTGGTAATGAAATTGCGTATGGTGCGTTTCTTACGTACCCCGGAGTACGATCAACTGTTCTCCGGCGACCCGATGTGGGCAACGGAAACTCTTGCGGGTATGGGGTTAGACGGTCGTACATTAGTAACCAAAAACAGCTTCCGTATTCTCCACACCCTTTACACAATGGGGCCATCACCGGAGCCGAACTTAACCATTTTATGGTCTGAAAGTTTACCGGACGGCTTTAAACGTTATGCGGCAAAAGTGTCTATCGACACCTCCTCGGTTCAGTATGAAAACGATGACTTAATGCGTCCGGACTTCAACAATGACGACTATGCGATTGCCTGCTGTGTTAGCCCGATGATCGTCGGTAAAATGATGCAGTTCTTCGGCGCTCGTGCAAACTTAGCGAAAACCTTGCTATACGCAATCAATGGCGGGGTGGACGAGAAATCCGGTGATCAAGTCGGGCCGAAAACCGCCCCGATTACCGATGAATACCTCAATTACGATGATGTAATGACTCGCCTCGATAGCTTTATGGATTGGTTGGCGAAACAATATGTTACGGCATTGAACATCATTCACTTTATGCACGACAAATATGCCTATGAAGCGGCGTTAATGGCGTTGCACGACCGTGATGTGTTCAGAACAATGGCGTGCGGTATCGCAGGGCTTTCTGTGGCGGCGGACTCACTTTCTGCGATCAAATATGCCAAAGTTAAACCAATCCGTGGCGATATCGAAATCAAAAATAAAGCGGGCGAAGTAACAGGTATTGCGAAAAACGTGGCGATTGACTTTGAAATTGAAGGTGAATATCCGCAATTCGGTAACAACGACAACCGTGTTGATGAAATTGCCTGTGATTTAGTGGAACGCTTTATGAAGAAAATTCAGAAGTTAAACACTTACCGCAATGCGACCCCGACCCAATCGGTCTTAACCATTACCTCAAACGTGGTGTATGGTAAGAAAACGGGGAATACACCGGACGGTCGCCGTAGCGGAGCACCATTCGGGCCGGGTGCAAACCCAATGCACGGTCGTGATCAAAAAGGTGCAGTTGCCTCTTTAACCTCGGTGGCGAAACTGCCGTTTGCCTTTGCGAAAGACGGTATCTCTTACACCTTCTCTATCGTGCCGAATGCGTTAGGTAAAGATTACGAAGCCCAAAAACGCAACCTCGCAGGCTTAATGGACGGTTATTTCCACCACGAAGCGACCATTGAAGGCGGTCAGCATCTCAACGTAAACGTATTAAACCGTGAAATGTTGTTGGATGCGGTCGAACATCCGGAGAAATACCCGCAATTAACTATCCGTGTTTCCGGCTATGCGGTACGTTTCAACTCATTAACCAAAGAGCAGCAACAGGACGTGATTACGCGGACGTTCACGACTTCGATGTAATTGAAAGTTTGTAAAATTTAGATGAAAAGCGACCGCTTGTAGTGAAAACTGCAAGCGGTTTTTTTGTGATCTCACTCGAAAAACCGACTATTCACTTACCTAGCCTTATAGATATTGTTTATAATTACAGTATTCTATACATCTGCAAAAAATCTTTAGTGATCGGGAGTTAGAGGAAGTTTCAGTTACTCGAAAATTTCGAGTAACTGCTCAAGACGGCAAAAACTACCACACTAAGCATTACAATCTCTCGGCGATTATTGCAAATTTCTACGGAAAATTAACCGCTTGTAAGCGGTGAGAATAGGTTTAAAAATGGCAAAAATTTAACTCTATTCGATTGATATTTTAAGCCTAAAGCAAAACAGCCCTTAATTGGGCTGTTTATTTCAATGGGGTTAAATACAATAAACTTGTTTTGAGCCTTTTGATTTTGGTCGGTAGCAAGCCCCTCTAAAACTAGCAGGAAGACCTTTTAAACGTTTGGTTTCTTTAGCCTCTTTGCCATTGATGTCAATATCTGTTTTATAACCGTCTTCGCCGGTTGTCATTGCTAAATTGATATGGATAAAACTGACGATCGTTCCATTACTAAAAGTATAGCTTTGGTGTCCCACTCCATTTGTGCAATTTTCTACTTTGCTTTTGGTGAGCTTACCGTTTTTAAGGTAATAGCCGGTGGAATAACGTTGCCCTTGACCGTAATCTTCATCACAGGCAAAAGCGGGTAAGGAAAAGGCTACAGTAAGTAGAGCAAAGACAGTTTTTTTCATAACATTTATCTCCTATTAAACTTAATATTGAAAACTATCGCAATGGATAGTGCCACTGTAATTGTAACAAGTCGTTCTGGTACTTTTATTGTTTTGATACTCCTGCTGTTTCTGCATTTATAGTTTAATCTTCTATATCAAAAAATTTACTAATAAATAATCCTAATATAAGGCATAAGAAATGACCAGTAAGTTTAATTATATCCCACCAACCCAGTGTCTTGTCGAGGTTTAAAAGCCAAATAAATAATCCTATGAAAACTATCAGCATTATTATTCTGACTACGTTAATAATGGTTTTAGTATATTTAGGCGCTAAATAGATAATTGGGAGAATAAATCCCGAGCTAAATGCTATTGTCCTTAAGCATGCAAACCAATATGCATCTAAAGACCCTATATAATAATATCCTCGACCATCCCAAACATAATTACCTTCACCAGGTGTAAGAATAAGCACAATGATTGATAAAATAATTGGACATAATATACATGTAATAGGGAGTAGTATCCAACGAATGGCAGGATGCCAAGAGGTTAATATCTTATTACTCATAGATTACCTTATTTTTTAGAGGATAATTTGGTTAATACGCCAAGTAAATTGCAAATAAAATCATAAATAAATAATATTAAGGCTATGATTATATATATTAATATACCTAAACCAACGAAGCTAATAAAGGAATCAGGTGTAAACCTTTCATAGATAACAGGTACAAATGAGAAAACACCAACTATTTGGGGAATAAGATGAATAAATTTTCCAAAAAAAAGTGCATTTAATACACAGCTTAGGAGTAATGCAACTAAGAGAGATGTGGAATTTAGTTCGATAAAGTAAGCCAATGGCAATAAGGTAAATAAGAAAGGCATTATATGATACTCCTAAACATAGAGACAAGCGATACTGCTTCCTCAAATTTTTCTTTAGTTTTAGCATTATGAGATAACATTCTTAATGTTTCTTCCTCAGACATATGTCTATATACTGTTCTTACTTCTTCAACAACAAGGTGTGCCATAATGATTTTAACTGCCTTACGAATTTCGTCATTAGTTTCAGTTTTTAACACATGATCTATACCGAGTAGTTCGACTTCTTTTTTCTTCGAAGAATTTGGTTGAGTATAATATTCGGCTAAGACTGATGACGGATTATACAATATGTAATTTTGGGCATTTTCAATCGCTTGATAAAACGTTTTTCTTACTTTTCTTCCTGAATTCCATAAGGCTAGGGTAGCTAAAATAACGATAATTGAAATGATTATAAAGATATCATTCATTTGAAAGTTCCTCGATATGTTTGTGATTTGAAAATATGCTTTCAAGGCATATTTTTGGGGTATTTTATGTCTTATAGTGTATTCAGTCAATGCAATAAATCACAAAAAATATGCTTAAAATGAATAATCTTATATGGGCAGTAAAATGGCACAACCAGTTGCATCAGAGATTGATCGCTTTGTCGGTCAACGCATCCAACAAAAACGGCGTGAAAAGGGCTATTCCGCGGAAAGACTATCGGAGTATGTAGATATTTCCCAGCCACAACTTTCCCGCTATGAACGAGGGGCAAATAAGATCAATGTGGCACATTTAGTCGCAATCGCGACTTTTCTAAAAACACCGATTAGCTACTTTTTTGAAGATTGTATGTCAGGGTTTGACTGGAATAGTGATGAAGCAGACCGATATTGGATGGACTTAACTCAGCGACAAAAAACATTACTGGTTGAGCTTCTCAAAGAAATCAAAAAATAGGTTACAGAGTTAGGCTACTTTATAGCTACTCTATGTTGAAAAGCGGTCGGATTATTACAAATTTAAGGTATAATCTGACCGCTTGCTTTTTCCGGTTGGAAAAGATAAAGAAAAACTGACAATAAAGTGAGGAAATAATGAAACGTGTATTTATTATGATGCTCGACTCTTTCGGGATCGGCTATGCGAGTGATGCGGAAAAATTTGGTGATAAAGGCTCAAATACGTTGGGGCATATTGCGGCTCAATGTGCCGAAGGCAAAGCAGATGATCACCGCCGCAGTGGTGCATTAAAACTGCCGAATATGAACCGTTTAGGATTGGGCTTGGCTGCGGAAGAATCGTGCGGGCAATATCCGGCGGGCTTGGAGCAGAATGTCGAGTTGGCGGGTGGTTATTGTTTTGCACAGGAAATTTCTTCGGGCAAAGATACGCCGTCCGGACATTGGGAGGTGGCGGGAGTGCCGGTACTCTTTGATTGGGGCTATTTTCCAAATCACGAAAATAGCTTTCCGCAGGCATTGCTGGATAAGATTGTCAAACGGGCAAATTTAAAAGGATATTTGGGCAACTGCCATTCGTCCGGCACGGTTATTTTAGACGAGCTGGGTGAAGAACATATGAGAAGCGGGCTGCCGATTTTCTATACCTCCGCCGATTCGGTTTTTCAAATTGCGTGCCACGAAGAAACCTACGGCTTAGAAAAACTGTATGAGCTTTGTCAAATCGTGCGGGAAGAATTGGAGGGCTATAATATCGGGCGGGTGATTGCCCGACCGTTTATCGGGGCGAAAGCGGGGGAATTTCAGCGTACGGGTAACCGCAAAGATTATTCTATTGAACCGCCGTCTGCGACTGTGCTGCAAAAATTAGTCGCTGAAAAGGGCGGTGAAGTGGTGTCTATCGGTAAAATTGCCGATATTTATGCGCACACAGGCATTACCCGCAAAATCAAGGCAACCGGCTTGCCGGAGTTATTTGATAAGACCTTACAAGAGGTCAAAGCGGCGGGTAATAATACGATTGTATTCACCAATTTTGTGAATTTTGACTCGGATTTCGGGCATCGCCGTGATGTTGCCGGTTATGCAGCAGCGCTGGAGTATTGGGATAGTCGTTTGCCGGAGTTGTTGAATTTAGTCCAAGATGATGACCTGTTGATTATTACCGCCGATCACGGCTGCGATCCGACTTGGCAAGGCACGGATCATACCAGAGAACATATTCCTGTGTTGCTTTATGGCAAAGGTGTGGCGAAGCAGTCTTTCGGTAAGCGGGAAACCTTTGCGGATATTGGGCAGACGGTAGCGAACTATTTTGGCTTATCGCCGATGGATTACGGTAAGCCGATTGTTGCCTTTCAAGCGGAATAATGCCAAAGGATCGCAATCGGTCAGTTTTGCGACGTTATTTACAAAAGCGTTGAAACCATAAAAAAAGAAGGCATAGCATTGATGCTATGCCTTGATTTATTGAGGTTTTTTATTCGCCCTTTTCAAAACCGTCATCTTGGGTATATTGATAATCGGCGTTTAAGAGATCGTTGATTTCATAACGAGCGACAGTTAATTCAACATTGCCTTCGGCATAACTACCTAATTCATACACACCGTAGACAAAGACAATGTCGCCGTCTTTAAAATAGAAATTATCCGGTATCCTGAACTCAGCTTTCTCTACTGAGCCGCTATATTTGCCGTTTTCATCAAGATTATCGCTTTCATAAATACGCCATAAAATCGCTTTTAATTCTGCCTGATTTTTGGGTGAAATTAAATCGTTTAAGCTGATAACCGCTTTTTTGTTCGCATCAATATTGAGATATTGGGTTGAGTGTATGCCGTGTGCCCCACCCTCATAGGTGTAATCAATATAGCGGAAAGTGGCAATATTGTTACGTTGTCCGAGGTAGAAAGCGGATAAGACATTATCTAAGCCGATAGGCTTGTCCTCTCTCGCATTAGCGAGGTGAGATTGGAATAATTCGTCCGCCATTTGTACCAGCATTGGTTTAGTAACCTGGGCAGCTTTGTCTTTTCCGTCATCATAACCAAAATTTTGATAGGCTTGATTGAGTAGAATTTGATCCAGCCAATCTATGTTGGTAACAGGCACATCAATGCTGACGGTAATCTCACTCTCTTCTCGTGCAAATTCGTCTTTCGGATCTTTCTTAAATTTAAGTTTCTCGGTTTTATGATAGAGGCTTTCAATTTTAACATTTAAGGCAGGGATATTGGTTGCCGCCTGTTTAGCGTTATCCTGCTCGGTTTTGAGTGTTTCATAGGCGCGTTTTAGCTCGTCCAGTTCCGTTTCTTTGGCTACCAGCTCTTTTGTAACCCGATTGAAATCACTTTCCAGTTGGACGATTTTTTTCTCCGTTTCAAAGACTTTTTGCGGTAGGTTGCTGTCCTCGCAGGCAGATAAACCAATGAGCGATGAAATGAGTAAAGCAAGCAATGATTTTTTCATAAAATACCTCCTATTAAAATGTGCCTTTGCTTACGCATCAGGCACGGCGAGTTAGTCACGGAAATTGCTAAATTGGAACGGCTGCCCAAGTTCTGCATTTTTTACCAATTGAATGACCGCTTGCAGATCATCACGGGATTTGCCGGTAACACGCACTTGTTGCCCTTGAATTTGGGTTTGCACTTTCAGTTTTGACTCTTTAATCAACTTAGTGATTTTTTTCGCCATTTCTGTTTCAATGCCTTGTTTTATCTTGATGTCCTTACTGTACAGCTTGCCGTGGTGCTCGCTGTCTGTCGGAATATCAAGGGAGGTACGGTCAATATCTCGTTTGATACACGCACCGATTAAAATTTCCACTAATTGTTCCAACTGGAAATCAGACTCGGTGGTAAGTTTGATTGACTCGGTTTTTTCGTTTAATTCGATGACGGCTTCAACCCCACGAAAATCGTAGCGAGTACTTAATACCCGATTGGCATTTTCAACGGCGTTACGCACTTCGTGCAATGTAATTTCGGATACAATATCAAAAGACGGCATTTTCTTTTCCTGTTTAATAGTTCAATGTGCTGAAATGTTACCATAATATGCACATTTTATATATCGTAAAATCAACGTGTTACTCTTTAAGCAATGCTTTGAGATTATCTTTTATTTTGCCCACTTGTTCGGTGTAAATGGTGTTATTTTCCAATTCATCAATCAGATAAAGCACGGTTTCTGACAGGGTCATTTCCAATTCGGTTGCCAACTCGGATAAACGCTTCCAACTGGCATAGGTCAGATCGATAGATTTTTTGCGTGTTGATTGCTTTTCCGCATTAAAAAAACGTTTGCGTCTGGCGCGGATAGACTGCCGCATTTTGCGGCGTTGATCCGCCGGCATTTCGGCTTTGATCCAGCGTTCAATTTCTTGCGGAGAATGTTGTAAGGTGGTGAGTAGCTGCATTTTAAGTTCGATCAGGCTCTCTTCTTGATGTTTCGTTACATTCTCGCCTTCTCGATATTTTTTCAGCAGGTACTTCCATTTCCAATTTGCTTCTTGAATGTCTAATTTCTGATAGCGCATTTCGTCCCCCAATATCCAGTGAAGTATAGCGTAATTATGCGTATAATGGCGTAAATTTCTATAACGAGGTTATTTTGTGCATCTTTCCCCTTTAGATTGGCAATCTTTAACGGTTGAATACCCGTTTTCGGCGCAACAACAAGCGGTCGGTTTCTTTGATTTTCAAATAAACGCTGCGCAAGCACTAGAGCAGTTTATCTTGGGCGATTACGGCAGTTTATTGCTGCTAAAAGCAGACACCTTACCCGATATATTTTTTGAAGTAGAGAGTTTTTTAAAACAGCACGCATTAGCTGTTAATGTAAAAACGGATTTTACTGAAAAGACATTATTTGGTTATAGTGTGTATTTAGAACAAGAAAATAAGCTGGAAACCGTTGAGGGATTTTTGCAAAAAGCCGATGACGGCATTTTGATTTTAAATTTGAATAAATTACTTACCGATATTTCACAATGGGATAAACTAAAACAGGCTTTATTATTTGGAGAATATGAGCAAATTCAGTTAAACCCGATTCCTAAGGCGTTACCGGCAATTTCAGTGCAGTTTAAATTGATTTTAGTCGGCAGCCGAGAAGATATGGCTGTTTTAGCGAATTATGATGAAAATTTACCTGAAATTAGCCAGTATGCCGAATTAAATCGTTATTTAAAGCTTAATGAAGAAAATTATTTAAAATGGGGATATTATATTAACTCGCTTTGTAATGATTTAGATTATCCGCTTTTTTCGCCACAGGTACTGAATCAACTATTACAATATTTTGTGCGAGATAGCGAAGATAAACAGTTAATTACAATTTTGCCAACAATATTAAAAAAGCAGATTAAACATATTCACGCTTTTTATCAAAACAAGCAAAATATAATGGATATCAGTGCTTATTTGGCATTTTGGGAGGCACAATCTGCCGTCATTAATGACTATACGATTAGAGATATTTTATCAAATCAGATTTATATTGAAACGCAAGGGGCTATTATTGGGCAGATTAACGGGTTATCCGTTGTCGAATTTGACGGCGTGCCTTACGCTTTCGGTGAACCGCTACGGATAACTTGCAATGTGCAGTATGGTGAAGGTGAAATTCACGATATTGAACGAAAAGTGGAACTGGGCGGTAATATCCACTCGAAAGGGATTTTAATTTCACAATCGTGTTTGGCGAATTTGCTTGAACTGCCGGCACAGTTGCCGTTTTCGGCTTCCCTTGCCTTTGAGCAATCTTACGGTGAGATTGACGGCGACAGTTCCTCGTTAGCGATTTTTTGTGTGTTGATCAGTGCCTTATCGAAACGACCATTGCCACAATCGTTGGCGGTAACGGGGGCGATCGATCAATTTGGGAATGTGTTAAGTGTCGGCGGCGTGAATCAAAAAATCGAGGGCTTTTTCAGGATTTGCCAAGAAAGGGGATTAACGGGTGAGCAAGGAGTGATTATACCAGCGGTTTGTGTGTCGCAACTGTGTTTGAAATCGGAAGTGATTGAGGCGGTAAAGGCAGGACAATTCAATATTTGGACGGTGTCCGATGTTTTTGAAGCGGTTTGGTTGCTGTTTGAACACTCTTTTTACGAGGAAGACGCACCGCAACAAACGGACAAAGCTGCGATCTTCACCCTTATTCATCAATATATTGAGCAGGGTGAAAGCACGGTGGTAAGCGGTTCGTTATGGCAGAAAATCGGCAAACGGCTAAAATTATACTGATCCGACAAGTCAGCTTACAACTGTTCGCTAAATTGAAAGTCTGTTACTATGAATTATCTTAGTGTTGCAGACTTTTTTAATAAGAATAGGATAGGAAAAATGAACAGTTGTACACCGAATGTGAAATCGCAGTATGATTACCAAGATCTGTTAGCTTCCGGACGAGGCGAGCTTTTTGGTAAAGAAGGCCCTCAGCTCCCTGCACCTTCAATGTTAATGATGGACAGAATCACTAAAATTACAGAGGCGGAAGGCTTATTTGCCAAAGGCTATATTGAAGCCGAGTTGGACATTGATCAGAGTTTGCCGTTTTTCGGCTGCCATTTTATCGGCGATCCGGTGATGCCGGGATGTCTAGGGCTTGATGCAATGTGGCAATTAGTCGGCTTTTACTTGGGCTGGATTGGCGGTAAAGGCAAAGGGCGTGCGTTGGGAGTCGGCGAAGTGAAATTTACCGGACAAATTTTGCCGACGGCGAAAAAAGTGATTTACCGTATCAATATGAAGCGTGTGATTAACCGCAAATTAGTGATGGGAATGGCGGATGGTGAAGTCGAAGTGGACGGGCGAATTATCTATACTGCCACAGATTTGAAAGTCGGGCTATTCCAAGATACAACCGCATTTTAAATTTTGCGATCGTGATCGTAAAATAAACATATCTCAATTTACAGATTGATCTTTTTCTCTATTATCTTCCCTAAATAGACCTGATGAATAGGGAAGATATGACGAGAGCAATAACCTTTATTGAAATATTAGCCGTATTAACGATAATTGTTATTTCCGCTTATTTCCTTTCGCCTATTTTCCTGCGTATTCAAAGCACTATTTTACTTCATCAAGAAATCGAACATATCCGATCTTTTATTTATTATATTCAAACCAAAGCTAAATATCGTAAGCAAAGCTATTCCGTTACCATTGCACAAAATAAACAGAATCATCGATATTGTATTATTGCGGTTGCAAAAAAATCGGATAAACAAACCGCTTGTGATTGCTTATTTTTGCCAAGTTGCCGGATTCAATCGGATTATCATCTTTATCAGAGCAAAAATAGTGCTATTGTATTAAAAAGCCAAGGTTTATATCCGGAGATATTTTTTAATATTGACGGTAATGCGGCAAGATTAGGTGAGAAATGCTTGGGACTTAGCCTGAATGAGACTCAGGAAGTTATACAATTTGATGAAGCCGGAGGCATAAATGTGGTACAGAAAAATAAGCGTACCAAATGCCGTTAATCTTAATGCAGCATTTAGTTTAGTTGAAATATTGATTGCATTGAGTTTAGGCACACTTGTTTTATTATCTGCAATAAAATTTTATGCTGATCAATTTATTCATCAAAATACGCAACGTGAGTTATTTCAGCTACAAAGGCACGCTCATCAATTATTAGAGTATTTACAGCATCATATTCAACATATCGGCTATCAAGGTAAAAATAGAAAATCGCATAATTTTAATTTATTTATCCCAACTCAGGCCTATTCCCTCAATAATGCACAATGTTTTATTTTTATCTATGATTTAAATGGTGATGGGTGTATCGGCTCAAGATCAAAAAATAATGCGTGCCGATTACAGAATCGTAATAATACTAAAGCGGTTGCCAAAGAGATTTTTGGATTTAAGCTAGAAAACAAAAAACTGACTATTCTTGATGATGATAAACATATTCGTAGTTGCTATCAAAATGAATGTTTATCAATATTGAAAAATTGCCATAAATTTAAGTGGTCTAAACTTTCCGATTTATCGGAATATCATATTGAAAAATTGCAGTTTAGTTGGGTAAAAGAAGGAATTTTATTGAAAGTTGAGATAATGGTTTCATCATATAAAGATCGTAATAAACAATACAGTGCTACGATATATAGCTATATTTTTAATGCAAGGGAAGGATAAATGAAAAGAATGTCCATAATCCCTGCCGGCAGTTTATTAGTAACACTCGTCATTATAAGCATACTTTTGACCTTTATATTTACCCATAAAGCATTATTTATCCATCAAGAAAAAATCAACCAAAATGAATATTTTAATTACTTGAATGATAAATTCAAATTGATTAAGGAAATCAATCAGAGTAATTCTCAACGAAATGCCCGTTGTGCTGAAATCAAGAACGACACCGTTTTAATTAAGTTAGGGAATATAAACTATCATTTCCACTGTGAGTTTATTAGCCTATTTTTAGAGAAAGAACCGACCAAGAAATACATATCTTTTGAACATATAGAGGACTATCTTAATCTCATTTCTGTACCTATAATTAAAGTCAGTTCATTAGCAGATCTACCTATTAGCTCAATCGATGAGCCAAAGATAGTAATATTGACAGATGCGGTATCGGGGAAATTAGAGCAAGATTTTTACGGTATTATCATTACTCATCATTACTTTGAGCTTAAATTTGGGGCGAAATTTTATGGCGTATTATATTCTTCATATCCTAATGAGAGTAAAAATCGCTATATTACTTATCAAAGTGAGGTAATTAAAAATTTGAAGGAAAAATATTCCTATTGGCAATATTTAACCCACTCTCGGAATATATTAAATAATGAGAAACTTAATTAAAGCAGAAACATTTATCAGTTTATTAACGGCAATAGTGCTATTTAGCTTGATTATACTAATGTATATGAAGTGGCAAGCCGAGCAACTGAATCAAAATCTGTTTTTATTTCAAAAAAAGCAGGCATTACAAATAGCCGAAAACCAAATCGCTTTGAAAATGGCAGGCGTATCTTGCGATAATCAAATTAGCCAAAATAATATTTCTTTCCGTGTGCTATGTACGGAACAGGGGGTAAAGGTGAGCTTTCCTTTGGGTGAGATTGTGATCGGAAAAGTAAAATAAACAGGGTAGAATAGCACTCTTTTTGGAAGGAGAGATGCTATGTTTACGGTATATTATGCAAATCAGCTAGAAAATCAGAAAGACTTACTGGTCAATATTATTAGAAATGACCCTAACCCAAATCCGTTTGAGCAGGAAACAATCCTTGTACAGAGTACGGGAATGGAGCAGTGGCTACAGATGCAGCTTTCCAGCGATCTCGGTGTTGCGGCGCATTTTCAATTTCCTTATCCGACCACGTTTCTATGGCAACAATACCGTTTACTTTTTCCGGAATTACCTAAAGAAAACAGCTTTGATCGCCATTCAATGTTATGGCGTTTGATGCGTTTAATACCGCAATATTTAGATAATCAATGTTTTGCACCTTTAAAGCATTATTTGAATGGGGCGGATCAGCTAAAATTATATCAACTTTGTACAAAAATTGCGGATTTATTCGACCAATATCTCGTATATCGTCCCGAATGGCTGATTGAATGGGAAAAGGGTAATCTAAATACCGTTAAGGATATGATATTAAATAGACCTTCTTTTAAGAAAAAAGAGGAGAACGATATTTTTGCCATTATTGAGTGGCAGAGTTTTCTATGGGTTAAATTGATTGATGAGATAAAAAGTGAAACCAGTGAAATATTGTTTAATACGTCCCATAGAGCCTATTTACAGCAACGCTATTTTGATAAGTTGGATAATTTAAGTGCAGAGGAGAAACTGAAATTACCTAAGCGTATTTTTATTTTTGGCATTTCATCGTTACCAAACAGTTATTTTTTACTCTTGCATAAATTGAGTCAATATTGCCATATCCATTTATTTTTTACTAACCCGAGCCAATATTATTGGGGAAATAATCAAGAAGCAAAATTAATTGAGAAATTAGCATTAAAACAACAGCTTTCATCATCTGATTTAGCAGATTTATATCAACATCAAGGGAATAAATTATTATCGGCTTGGGGGAAGCAAGGTAAGGAATTTCTGAATTTATTGATTGAGGCAGATATTCAATCCGTTGATTTTTATACGGATTACCCTAATAGCCATCTACTCTTAAACCAAATAAAAAATGCGATTTTAAATTTTGAACAGAAATCGCAATTTAGCTTAGATAAATCAGATAAGTCGGTACAAATTCATTCTTGTCATAGTAAAATGCGGGAAATTGAAGTGTTGCATAATCAACTGTTAAATTTATTTGAAGCCGATCCCGATTTATCGCCCAAAGATATTATTGTAATGTCGCCGGATATTGATAGCTATGCCCCCTATATTGAAGCTGTTTTTTCTCGTTATACAAAAAGAGATGAGTATAATCGAAATGATAGCCGATTTATTCCGTTTAGTTTATCCGATCAAAAAATAAGTTATATTGATCCGATTATAAAGAGTTTTTTCACATTATTATCTTTAAAAGAGAATCGGTTTATTGCGGAAGATATTTTAGATCTATTAAATGTCAAAGCTATTCAGAATAAATATCTTATTACGAATGAACAATATATGACATTACGTCAATGGATTAGGAATGTCGGTATTCGTGCCGGATTGAATATGCAATCAGTTGATTGGCTAAATTATAATTCGTGGCAAAATGGGCTAGAGCGTTTGTTACTGGGAAGCAGTTTAAAAGAAGAGCATAATAGCTGGCAAAATACGCTTGCATTTAACGAAAGTTACGGATTATCTGCCGAAATTGCCGGAAAACTTGCAAAATTTATTGATGATCTGACCGCTTGGTTCGCTTTTATTCAAAAAGCGCAAACCGCAGATAATTGGCTGCGTAAACTTACGGAAATCATCGCTTTATTCTATCAAGAAGATGAAGAAAATCTGGATATTATTTTAACTTTAAATAATGCGGTCGAGACTATTATTCAGCATATTTCAAACGTGAATTTTACTGAAGAGATTGAGATCGGTGTTATTCAGCAACTAATGGAAGCGGAATTAAATGAGCAGCGCAGTAACTTGAATTTCCTATCGGGTAAAGTGAATTTTTGTACGTTATTACCAATGCGTGCTATTCCTTTTAAAGTCGTCTGTTTATTGGGAATGAATGAGGGAGAGTTTCCCCGCCAACAGAACCCTAATCCTTTTGATTTAATGCAATATGCACCGATTATCGGTGATAGAGCAAGGCGAGATGATGATCGTTATTTATTCCTTGAAGCGTTGCTGTCAGCACAATCTATTTTTTATGTAAGCTATCTTGGGCAATCTTTAACGGATAATAATGCAAAATTACCTTCTTTATTGGTTTCTCAATTGATGGATTATATCAATCAAAACCTGATAGAAAATCACATTCAGCCAATAAATCACCCGATGACAGTCTTTAGCCAAAAGTATTATCAGGCAGATTATATTTCTTATGACCAAGAATGGCTGGAAATAAAGCGAAAATATCATCAGAACAAACCGTTTTTAACGGCTATTCATCAACAACAGATTTTATCAGAGATTGATATGACGGATTTAATTTATTATATCCAAGATCCGTTAAAGTATTTTTTTCATCATCAACTGGGGGTTAAATTTGAAAATTATGATGAATCAATTGATGAAACGGAAATATTTAGCCTTTCTCATTTAGAACGTTATCAGTTACTTGATGAGATTGTTAATCTTCATTCCGATGAAGTCGATCATTTTTTTAAAAATGAAACCTTAAAAGGAAAATTACCGATAAATGCGTTTGGTGTAATGGCGGAATTAGAATTAAAGAAAGCTGTTTCAATGCTACAAGCAACATTAACGAATTATCAGATAGAGCAGAATAACATCATTGAAATTGAGGCGGAGATAGATATTATTTCGGATAAGGTGAAGTTAGTCGGTAATATTGATAGCTTATTTGAACAGGATTTTATTCAATGGCGAGTTGGGAAATTAAGGGATAAAGATCTTATTCACTGTTGGATTTATTATTTAGTGATGATTGTTTCGGATATTCCGTTTTCAACATTCAAATTTTATTATTTAGAGGATAGTGAAGTAAAATCAATCACTTTTACACCGATTTCAAAGGCGAATGCGGCGTTATTATTAGGCATATATATTCAAGATTATTTAGCCAGTTTCCAGACATTAAAATGGGCAATCACACAACATATTTGCCGCTATATTCAAGATTATACGGCAGAAACTTCGCCAGCATATTATTGTCAAACGGCGACAGAGTTAATACAAAGTCCTTATTTAGACCGAGTATTTGCGCAAACCGCTGATTTAGATTGGGAAGCCATTCACCAACGGACGTTTAACTGGTTTGCACCAATGATTCAACATTTCATTGAGGAGGAAGAATAATGAGAAAACCGTTACTTCGTTATAGCTTATCCGCACTATTGGTATGCGGTCTGTTATATTCAAGCCCGATTTTTGCAGAAAATCAGGCAGATCACACCGCTTACAATACGGTAATGACGCAGCCTAAAGGCTTTGAAGTGATTAAAACTACGATCAATAAAAGCCCGACCGATAAAGCGATTTATCAAGCGATTAAACTCGCCAACGGAATGGAAGTCCTGTTAGTTTCGGACGAAAAGGCGAACCAATCGTTATTGTCTGTCGGCTTGCCGATTGGCTCGATGGATAACCCTATTCAGCAGCAAGGGCTGGCTCACTACTTGGAGCATATGATTTTAATGGGGTCGAAAAATTTCCCTGAAACCAATAGCTTGGATAACTTCCTGACAAAAAACGGAGGCTACAATAACGCCTACACTGCCTCTGATCGCACGGTGTATTATTTGGAAGTGAAGCACAGTGCGTTTGATGAAGCGGTAACTCGCTTTGCCGATACAATGGCACAGCCGCTATTATCGGAAAAAAATGCGAAAAAAGAGATTGATGCCGTTAATGCCGAGATGGTGAGAGCGAAATCTAATGATGGATTTTTAGTGCGAGATGTTACTTTAGCCACGGCAAACCCTGCTCACCCAATAACGAAATTTGCGGTCGGTAATCATACAACGTTGTCCGATAAAAAAGGCAGTAAATTACAAGATGAATTAGTGAAATTTTATCAGCAATATTATTCGGCAAATATAATGAAAGCGGTATTATATTCTAATCAACCGATTGAAAAATTAGCAAAATTAGCCGAAAAAACGTTAGGATTGGTGGAAAATAAACACATTACCCCGCCGAAAGTCGATATTCCTTTATTAAGAGAAGACGATAAAAGCGTTATTATTCATTATAAACCGATTAAGCCAAATAAAACATTATCACTCTCTTTTGATATGCCGGAAGATAAAGTCGCATTTCAATCAAAAACAGGGGAATATTTATCTTATGTTTTTGAAAATAATACCGAGGGAACATTATCCGATTATTTAATTAAACAAGGCTTATCCGATAGCGGTATTTCTGCAAATTATGAGCCGGATATTACTCGTAATCGGGGGAGTTTTTCCTTTAATATTGCACTTACGGATAAAGGTTTAGCCGAAAAAGATAAAATTATTTCACTGGTTTTCCAACAAATTGAAGCGATTAAAAAGGCAGGGATTCAACCAAGCTATTTTAACGAATTAAAAGAGAGCCTTAGCCAAGAATTTCAGCATTTAGAAATTGTAAAGGGGGGCGGTTATGTCGCAGGCTTAGTCAATCAAATGATTGATTATCCGTTGGCGCATATTATCGATCAAAGCTATATTGCGGATAAAATGGATGAAAATGCAATAAAAGCCAAATTAGATTTAATGAATATTGATAATGTGCGTATTTTATTGATAGATGATAAGGCGAAAACGGATAAGAAAACCCAATATTTTGAAGCGCCTTATGCGATTGCTAAATTAACCGCCGCACAAAAGGCAAAATATTTGGATTTCAGCCAAAATCCGACCCTGAAATTACCGGCACTTAATCCCTATTTCGCCACGGATTTTTCGCTTAATCCCGTTGATCGTAGCCGTATAAAGCCGGCACAAATTGTGCAACAACAAGGGTTAGAAATTTATGCGATGCCGAGCCACTACTTTGCCGAAGAGCCTAAGGCAAAAATCGCGCTGAATTTTATGATTTCGCCTGAAAAAGATGATCTTAAACAGGCAGTGAGTGCGAAATTGCTGGGTTATATGTATGATTTGGATCAATCCCAATTAGATTTTCAGGCTGCCGTTGCCGGTATGGATATAGGGTGGTCGGGAGATCATAATACTTTAGTGCTTGAAGTGGAAGGTTACACACAGCATTTGGCAAAATTAGTCAAAGACGTGGTATCAAGTTTCAGCCGTTTTGAGTTGAAACAGAGTGTGTTAGCACAGGGAAAACAGCGTTATCTTGAGGGGCTGGATCGGCTTGCGAAAGACAATGCATTGCGTCAAGCAAATCGGGCAATATCCGATTTTGCCGACTATCCTTATTATAGCGTTGAGCAACAACGTAAAATGGTCGAGCAAATTCAACTGGCGGATATTGAGCAGATCCGTACCCGCTTTTTGACCCAAATGACGGGAGCAAGGGTCTTGTCCGTTGGTAATTTATCCGATCAGCAGGTAAAAGCGATTACTGCGGATATGTCTTCCGTGATTAAAAATAACCAATCGGCGTTGAATACCGGACGTTATGTGGATATTAACGATAGCGAGCGTAAACTCAACTATATTCAAAGCATTCCCCACGAAGATAACGGCTTGAGTATCGCCTTTTTTGCAAAAGGTTATGGTGAATTGGAAGGGCTAAGCCGTGCAATGTTGCTGAAAGACATTATTGGTCGCTGGTATTTTGATGATTTGCGTACCGATAAACAGCTAGGCTATGTTGTATCTGCTACGGATGCACTTATCGGTAAAACATCCGGTTTACTCTTTTTGGTGCAAAGCCCAACGGCATCGCCGCAGCAAATTATGCAACATAACCAACGTTTTTTTGCTGAGACATTGGCGAAATTGCAAAAAATGTCAGAATCGGAGTTTGAGAAATACCGTGCAAGCCTCTTGGAAATTTTACGGCATAAACCGGAATCCCTTTCGCGAGAGTTTATCAGATTTAACACAGATTTTATCCGAGGCAATACGCAATTTGATCTCAAAGCCAGAATTATTGCACAGGTTGAACAGCTGAATAAGCAGGATCTGATTGATTTTTATCGCAATGCAGTAATTGATCAGAAAGGACTTGTATTTGCCAGCCAAGCCATCGGCAGCAACAGCAAAATTAACCAAGCGGCAGAGCTGAAAGGCTTTGAAAAGATCACTAACATTGAGAAACTGCAAAAAGAGTTTGATATTAAACGCTTCTAAGCAGAGCAAGCGGTAAGATCGCCCCTAATTTTTACAATCAGGGGCAGTTTATTTTACGAGTTTGATTGGTATTTTTGATAATTCAGTTGTAGCCACTGCAAGCCCAGTACGGCGATAACATTATCGATTTTGCCCTGTTCAACCCACTGATAGGCTTGTTCACGGCTGACAACGTGTACCAAAATATCTTCATTTTCCTCGGCTAACCCGTAAATGCCGCCGACTTGGCGGCTATCGACCAAGCCTAAAAAGAGATGTAGCCGCTCTACCGTACCGCCGGGGCTATCCCATACACTCAAGGCGTGTTCCAAATGGTTGATAGCTAGCCTCGCTTCCTCTTGGCTCTCACGGATAGCGACTTGCTCCGGCGTTTCATCGGTATCGATCATACCGGCGATTAACTCAACCAACCACGGCGATGAATTGCTGTTCGGATCGTAAGCACCGATTCGCACTTGTTCCACCAAGACGACGCTATCTTGTACGGGGTCATAAGCAATCACGGCAGAGGCAGCGCCTTTGACCAATAATTCCCGCACTACTTCACCGCTCATTCCGCCGGAAAACAGTTTGTGGCGAAAGTAGATTTTTTTCAGTTGAAAATGCCCTTGATAGACGGTTTCTTCCCGCTCAACGTGGAGATCCTGACGGGAAAATTGTTGGATAGTAGGCTGCATAAATAATCCTTAACTTTTACGTAAACGCTCGGTGTGAACGATATAAAGTGCAATGATCATCACCAAAATGGCGAGTGCAAACAGCAATGTATGCACGGCATTAGAGTGATCGACGATAATCAAACGCACCATTGCGGTGATGCCGATATAGAGAAAATAGCGTAGCGGAAAATGGTAATTATATTTGAAATATTGAACGATCAGTGCCAAAAATTCAAAATACAGAAAAAAGACCACAATTTTTTCAACAATTTGAAATTTTTCGCTATGGCTAAGCAGTAGTTCAACCAAAGAGGCTGCTTCTGAAAAGAGGGCATAGGCTAAGATCACCCCTGCCGCGAGCAGAGAAAGATTGAGAATCCATTGAAAAATCTCGGAAATCCATTTTCCAAAGCGGGAATGGGTTGAGTGAGAAGGAAACGGTGTCATTAACTAATTTACCTGATAGATAATGGGTGAATGCTGAATCGGCACAATTTGCCCGTTTTGCCACTGGGCGAGTGTTGGTGATGATAGCATAAAATCCGACTGCTCAAAAAAGTAGGCAAGGTAGAAAGGCAACTGATGGTAAAAATGCAATTCACCCTTTGGGCAGTGGGCGGAAAAAATCCGCTGCTGTGCCGGAGAGTGCCGAACTTCCGATAATTTGACAATACCGACCCCTTGCGATTTGAGTACGGCTTCACGCAAGCACCAGCTCAAGTAGAAACGACCGGACAAGCGGTCTAATTGCGGCAAAATATTGCCATTTTCAATCTCGGCGATTTCATTTGCGGCGGCAAAATAGCGGAGCAGATCTCGGTAACGCCGTATTTTTTGCGGGTGTTCAATATCAATGCCGACCGCCCGTTTAGGCTGCGAGAGAGAGAAAATCACCGCCACCCAATCACCGGAATGGCTGATATTAAAATCGAGCCGATCGTGATCGAGATAGGGGCGATCGCTGATGGTGCGTTGCATATCCTTGAGCAAATTAGGATCAAGCCCGCTTTGTTGCAATAACCTGTTCAACAAAAAGTGCGCCGTACGGCGGCTTTTCCATTTACGCAGTAGCCGTGCTGAGAGGTGAGGCGGCGGCGTGGGTGAAAAAGCGGGCGGTAATGCTTCATCATTGTGGGCAAATAGGATCTGCAAGCGGTCAGTTTTCATCGCTTTTTTGTAAGGGAAGTTTACAGGTACAATGATTGAGGTGATCGTCCACCAAGCCCATTGATTGCATAAAGGCGTAGCAAGTGGTTTCGCCGATAAAGACAAAGCCCCGTTTTTTCAGCGCTTTCGACATTGCGCTGGACACTGCGGTTTTACTCGGCACTGTTTCCAAGCTCGGTACGTCATTACGTTGTACCCGATGATTGACGAACGACCAAATAAAATGGCTGAAATCTTCGCCGGAAGTGGTCATTGCCAAATAGGCTTTGGCGTTTTTTACGATTGCTTCCAGCTTGGCTCGGTGTCGGATCAGATGCGGGTTTTGCATTAAGCGATCGAGATCTGCGTCGGTCATCTCCGCAATCTTATGCGGATCAAAGTGGTGAAAGGCCTGGCGGTAATGTTCCCGTTTGCGTAAAACCGTGATCCAAGACAGCCCCGCTTGCTGACCTTCCAAACAAATCTGTTCAAACAATTTATGGCTATCGTATTGTGGCTTGCCCCACTCGTTATTGTGATATGCCAGATAAAGCGGATCATCGCCGGGCCACGGGCAGTTTGTTGTCATTTTTCTATCCTAAAAAAGAGAACGCACAATGTGCGTTCATAAGCGGTCGGTTTAGTCAATTTTTTTGCAAACGCAAAAAGCGATCTTGATACCAGCATTGGAGCTGTCCATTTAATCGCATTATGCGTTTATTTTATGGGACACCAATGTGGCGTCCCAATAATTGTTAGCGTCTCGGCAAATAACGTGCCGGATCGACCGATTTGCCTTGATAACGGATTTCAAAGTGCAGTTTGTTGCTGTTAGTGCCGGTGCTGCCTAGGGTCGCAATCGTTTCGCCGGCTTTCACCTTATCTTGCTCGTCCACTTTGATTTTGTCGTTGTGTGCATAAGCGCTCAAGAAATCATCGTTATGTTTAATAATGATCAGATTTCCGTAGCCTTGCAACGCATTGCCCGCATATACCACACGGCCGGCTGCCGCTGCTTTTACCGCTTGCCCTTTGCTGCCTGCGATATCTAAGCCTTTATTTCCGCCTTCGGAAGAAGAGAAGCCGGAAATGACCCGACCTTCTGTCGGCCACTGCCATTTGAGAGAAGAAACCGCAGGAGCAGCACTATAATCACGTCCGCTGCTTGCCCGGACGCCGCCTGTTGTGGCGGTTACGCTCGGTGTCGTGCCGACAGAGGCGGTAACAACCGGGCGGGGTGCCGGCGGCGTGCTGCTCGTGCCGGCTTTGACCGGACCGGTAACCGTACCGTCAGAGCCGTACGCTGTGCCGTTTGCGGCTTGGGTATAAGTAACTGGCGGCTCAATCGGTTTTGGTGCCGGTTGTGGCTCGGCTTGCACTTGAGCAGTTGGTTGTGGCTTCGGTGATGCCTTGCTTAATTTTAACGTTTGTCCGACCCGTAACTGATACGGCTCGCTCATATTGTTTAACGCCGCCACTTCTTTCACATCTTTGCCCGCAATGTAAGCGATGAGAAACATTGTATCGCCTTTGCGGACGGTGTAGCTCTCGCCGTTATAAAATCCCTTGTCGATTTGGCTGTAAATCGGCGCATTGTTTTCATCACGGGGAATGGTGAAATCCTGCGGCACAGACTTTTTCACCACCGGCTTGGGCTTGGCAACGGGCTGTGGTGCGGGTTGAACCGGTTGAGGAGTGCTGATCGGCTCAGGCTGGTAAACCGGTTGTGGCGGTGGTGTATAAGCCGGCATTGTGTTAGGCATTGGCGCGGTTTCCACTTCGTTTTGCCAACCGTAACTTTGGTGAGTTGCCCCTGTACCTGCGACAGGTTGCATTACGCCCGGCGGTAGTTCGCCGTCATCGGCGGTAACGACCGGTGCAGGTGTGTTTGAACCGCAAGCGGTTAAAATCAAACTGGCAAGCGGTAAAAGTAAAAATGATTTCTTCATTGGTTATCCTAATGTTTGCAAGCGGTTAGTTGTGCGGGATTTATTGCAACATTATTTTAAACGCAGCACTTGACCGACTTTTAACTGATACGGTACACGCAGATTGTTTAGGCGTGCGACTTCATTGACCTCTTTACCTGCCAAATAAGAGATAAGAAATAGGGTGTCTTGTTTGCCGACCGTATAAGTCGCACCGGTATAGCAGCCTTTTTGGATTTGGCTGTAAACCGGGGTCGTGCCTTCACGCACCACTTGGCAGTTGCCGACCATCTCCGTTTGCCCGTTATAGCTTGGCTGCGGTAAAGGTTGCGGCTGTGGATATGGCGTGTTAGCACCGTAGGTTGGCTGATTCATTGTGCTTGGCATTTCGGTCGGCTGAACCTCGGTTTGCCAAGCGGTATTCGCTTCGCTAATTTCGGCGCTGCTGTTTTCAGCGCTGGAGTTAGATTGGCAGCCGGCTAAAGCGAAGGCGAAAAATGGAAATAAAATTAATGACTTTTTCATAATAGAACTCTACTTAGTTAAGGTATAAACGAAGTAAGCGACCACTGCCAAGGCAACGGTTGCCCACCCAATGATTTCAATCGAACGGCGGATTTTATCGGCATATTTCTCCCCGCCCCACGCAGAGAGTTTTGCCACGAGATAGAAACGGGCAAAACGGGAAATCGCCGCAGTTATCACAAAGGGGAAAAATGCCATTTGCATTACCCCTGCGCAGATTGTAAACACTTTATAAGGAATTGGCGAGAAGCCGGCTAAAAAAACTATCGCCACGCCCCAGGTTTCAAACCAATTCATCGCTTTATCAAAATTTGCCTGCATTCCCCAGTTACTGATGATCTCTTTGACCCAATCAAACGCAAAATAGCCGATGCCGTAGCCGATAATCCCGCCAAGCACGGACGCCAGCGTAGTATAAACGGCATAACGGGCGGCTAAATGCGGTTTACTCATCGACATTGGTATCAGCATTACATCGGGCGGAATCGGGAAAAAGATTGCCTCAATAAAGCTGACTAAACTCAGCCAAAATCCGGCAAAACGGTGTTTTGACCATTCCATTGTTTTGTCATAAATTGTGCCGAACAGTTTCATTGGAACGCCTTATTGAGTGCGTTGAGCGAGGCGTGGGCGGTCATATCCGCTTGTAATGGGGTAATCGACACATAACCCTGCTCAATGGCGTGGAAATCAGTGCCTTCACTCGCTTCAACCGGTTTGCCGTTCTCGCCGATCCAATATACGGTTGAACCGCGCGGATCTTGTTGTTTTACGATCTGTGCTGCCGGTGAGCGTCTGCCCAAGCGGGTAATCTGTATCCCTTTTAATTGTGAATAGGGTAAATTCGGCACATTAATATTCAAAATATGCTGTGCCGGCAGTAAACCGGCTTGGATCTTAGGCAAGATAGCCAGTACCGCTTGGGCAGCAGTGTCAAAGTGGCATTCGCCCGCTAAATAGCTTGCCCCGTGCTGCCCGACCAGTGAAACGGCGAGTGAAGGCAAATGCAAGTGGCGACCTTCCAAAGCGGCGGCAACCGTGCCGGAATAGACTACATCATCACCTAAATTTGCCCCGTGATTGATACCGGAAATCACTAAATCAAAGGGGGTATCCAGCAAACCGTTTAACGCTAAGTGGACACAATCGGCAGGTGTGCCGGCAATGATGGTGTAATCGCCGTTCTCAAAGCGGAACACCCGTAGCGGATCAACCAAGGTTAAGCAGCTAGACGCCGCACTGCGATTGCGATCGGGTGCAACCACCGTAACATTATGACCGGCTTCCCGCAGGGTTTTAGCTAAAATTTGAATGCCCGCAGCGTGAAAGCCGTCATCATTACTCATTAAAATATTCATTTTGTCCTTTTTGGATAAAGATAGGTTATTGTGTTATAGCCAATTTTCTAAGCGTAGCCCTTCGACTCGCTCAAATTCACGCAGATTATTTGTGACTAATATAAGTCCTTCACTGCGGCAATGTCCGGCAATATGTAGGTCGTTTTCACCAATGATCTTGCCTTGTTTGATAAGCGCGGCTTTGATCTGCCCGAAATGTGCCGCCGCTTTGGCTTCATAATTTAGCAGTGTCAGGCGAGAGAGGAAATCTTCTATTACGCTCATATTTCGCTCTGGGAATTGACTTTTTTCTGCGCCGTAATAAAGCTCTGCGGCGGTAATACTGCTGACGCAAAGTTGATTTGCGTGTTGGTTAAATTTTTCCAAGACACTCAACGGGCGGCGTTTGATCACATAAATGACAATGTTGGTATCAAGCATATATTTCAGCATCAAAACTCTTCCCTTTCCGTTTGAATAGAGCGCTCCCGTTCATTCAGAAAATCATCGCTGACATTTTGCTCGGTAAGAAAAAAGCTGTCCCAACTATGTTCAGTCGGGCTAAGAATACGATCTTTGCCGACAATACGGATATTCACTTTTTTGATATGCTCATCAAACCGCATTGTTGCCGGTAAACGCACCGCTTGAGTACGATTTGTAATAAAGACAGATGCTTCCATTTTAATCTCCCTAGAGACGCAATATAAAAAGTATATAGTCTATGTATATAGCAAGCAAGCCCTCTCTTTCGACCTCTTTTTTGCCAAAAGGTTTAGCCGTTATCATCGACTAACATCAACTCTCGCACTAAAGCGGTGGCATAGCTGCCGGCATCAAGGAAAAAGTTGAGCCGTAAGCCCGCCGGTTCAAACTGCCACTTAAATTGCTGCGGTTTGGCAAGCATTGGGCGGCGGGCGGATTTCATCCGTTCTTGCGTGGCAAGTTTGATTAAATCCGTATGTGTGCTGACGATGTGCTGCTCCCTTTCAAATAGCTTTTGATTAAGGGAATCTTCACCCACCAGTGGGGCAGTCAGCAAAATATCGCCCTCATCTAACCGCGTGTTGAGACTGCCCAAATCCGCGGATTGCGCCACAAACCAACTGTGCGAGCCGGCAAGTTGCACAATATCGTGTTCAAATACTTGATCAATCAAGTCTGCTTGAATGCGATCCGCCACCACTAAATTAAATATTTCGCTGCGGGCGGCGGAGAGGTAAAAACTGCGTTTTTTGCGATCTTTAACCTGAATTTCGCCCTTTGCCCAACGCTGTGCTTGGGTGAGGTTATGTCCGTCCCGCCCGAAACGTTGTTCGGTAAAATAATTGGGAAAACCGACCGCTTGCAGTTGGTTTAAACGGGCATTCAGCTCGTCCGTTTGGTGAATGTCCCGCAGTAACAGCTCAAAATGGTTGCCCGCCAGACTGCCGATGCGTATTTTGCGGTTGTGGCGGGTAACGGCTAAAATTTCAACACCGTCAAGCTGAAAAGTGCTGAAGTCGGGCGTTTCTTTGCCGGCAAGGTGCAGGCAAAACCACTGTTCTGTAACGGCGTGCCGATCTTTTAAGCCGGCATAGCTCATATTTTTTGCCGAAATACCGACAAAATCCGCTAACTTTTCGCCGACAAATAGGGTATTGGCATTGGTTTTTCGCACCTTTACCGCTACAAATTCACCATCGCCGAACAGCTCGTAGCCTAGCTCTTCTGTTACGATAAAGTCTGCAAATTCTGCCTTTAATCTGCCCGCTTGCTGCGGTTCGCCAAATAAATAGGGAAGTCGGTTCATTTTATTCATCACCAAGGACACCGCAGTGTCGGTTTAAGCCAAGGCAGGCATTATACCTGAATTTTGGCAGGCGAATTTCAGCCTAAGTAAATTCTGCTGCCAAATGGGGATTAAATCACAATATTTTGCGCAAAAGCATCAAAATTGGGCGCAAAATTTGGTATAGTGCATCCGGTTTTATTTTTTATATTTGATTATGGAGAAACTAAAATGGCACGTCGTCCACTTGTAATGGGTAACTGGAAATTAAACGGTAGCAAAGCCTTCACCAAGTCGTTGGTGGAAGAGTTAAAGCGTGAGCTTGATGGCGTAACCGGTTGTGATGTCGCAATTGCACCGCCGGTAATGTATCTTGCCGAAGCGGAAGCAGCATTAAATAGCTGTGAGTGTAGCTGCCAAACCAAACAAATCATTGCATTAGGTTCACAAAATGTTGATGTGAATGCCAGCGGGGCGTTTACCGGCGATATTTCAACGGAAATGCTAAAAGATTTCGGGGCAAAATACATTATCATCGGGCATTCTGAACGCCGCACTTACCATAAAGAGAGCGATGAATTTATTGCGAAAAAATTTGCTGCATTAAAACAGGCAGGCTTAGTGCCGGTATTATGTATCGGCGAAACGGAAGCGGAAAATGAAGCGGGTCAAACGGAAGCGGTATGTGCAAAACAATTAGATGCGGTGTTAAACACCTTAGGGGCGGACGCCTTTAACGGTGCGGTGATCGCTTATGAACCGGTTTGGGCGATCGGTACGGGCAAATCGGCAACTCCGGCACAAGCACAAGCGGTACACGCTTTTATCCGTGGGCATATTGCAAAACACTCTCAAGCGGTGGCGGATCAAGTGATCATTCAGTACGGCGGTTCGGTCAATGATGCGAATGCGGCGGAATTGTTCACCCAGCCGGATATTGACGGCGCATTAGTCGGCGGTGCATCACTTAAAGCCCCGGCGTTTGCGGTGATTGTGAAAGCGGCGGAAAAAGCGAAAGCCTAATTTTTACGCATTCTTCTAAGCCATATTTAGTGATAAATATGGCTTTTTTGTTATTTGGCTGGCAGATGTTGCCTTGTTCATCAGCATTTTTAGCGAATGAGTGAAAAATTTTTGCCCTTTCCCTTGAAGCCTGAAATTTTATCCCTATTTATTGTGCCGTCTGAATGGGAGCTGAAATCCCATTTCTTTTTGAAAAAGATTAAGTTGCCCTTGAAATGTCCTGAAAAAGCACAATCTTGTGGCTAACTTGAATAAACAACCAAATTTATTATTGGAGAATTTAAAATGGGAAAAATCATTGGTATTGACTTAGGAACAACTAACTCTTGTGTAGCAGTAATGGACGGCGACAAACCTCGTGTAATTGAAAATGCAGAGGGGGCAAGAACCACACCATCAATTATCGCTTACACCGATAAAGAAACCTTAGTCGGTCAGCCGGCAAAACGCCAAGCAATCACAAACCCGAAAAATACGTTATTTGCGATCAAACGTTTAATCGGTCGCCGTTTTGAAGACCAAGAAGTTCAGCGTGATGTGAGCATTATGCCGTTTGAAATCGTGAAAGCAGACAACGGCGATGCGTGGGTAAACGTAAAAAATGAAAAAATGGCACCACCGCAAATTTCGGCTGAAGTATTGAAAAAAATGAAGAAAACCGCAGAAGATTTCCTAGGTGAACCTGTTACTGAAGCGGTAATCACTGTGCCAGCGTACTTTAACGATGCACAACGTCAAGCGACCAAAGATGCAGGACGTATCGCAGGTTTGGAAGTCAAACGTATCATTAACGAACCAACGGCTGCGGCATTAGCTTACGGCTTAGATTCCAAAAAAGAGAACCAAATTATTGCGGTGTATGACTTAGGTGGCGGTACGTTCGACTTGTCAATCATTGAGATCGATAACTTTGATGGTGAACAAACCTTTGAGGTACGTGCGACCAACGGCGATACCCACTTAGGTGGTGAGGACTTCGACAACCGTTTAATCAACTACCTTGTTGATGAGTTCCAAAAAGAGCAAGGCATTGATCTACGCAACGACTCAATGGCTATGCAACGTGTGAAAGAAGCCGCAGAAAAAGCGAAAATCGAACTCTCTTCTGCACAATCTACGGAAGTAAACTTGCCATATATCACTGCAGATGCGACAGGCCCGAAACACTTGGTAATCACCGTTACCCGTGCGAAATTAGAAGCGTTAGTGGAAGATTTGGTCGCTCGTTCACTTGAACCAGTTAAAGTGGCGTTAAATGATGCAGGCTTAAGTGTGTCAGAGATCAACGATGTAATCTTAGTCGGCGGTCAAACCCGTATGCCATTAGTGCAACAAAAAGTGGCAGAGTTTTTCGGCAAAGAGCCTCGTAAAGACGTGAACCCAGACGAAGCGGTGGCAATCGGTGCAGCGGTGCAAGGCGGCGTATTAGCAGGTGATGTAACGGATGTATTATTGTTAGACGTTACCCCGCTTTCATTAGGGATTGAGACAATGGGCAGTGTGATGACGAAATTGATCGAGAAAAACACTACGATCCCGACTAAGCACAGCCAAGTATTCTCGACAGCGGAAGATAACCAAAGTGCGGTAACAATCCACGTTTTACAAGGTGAGCGTAAGCGTGCGAGCGATAACAAATCACTCGGTCAGTTCAACCTTGACGGTATTCAACCGGCACCGCGTGGTATGCCGCAAATCGAAGTAACGTTCGATATTGATGCGGACGGTATCTTGCACGTATCTGCAAAAGATAAAAATACCGGTAAAGAGCAAAAAATCACTATCAAAGCCTCTTCTGGTCTAAGCGATGCGGAAGTTGAGCAAATGGTGCGTGATGCGGAAGCAAACGCCGAAGCAGACCGTAAGTTTGAAGAATTAGTGCAAACCCGCAATCAAGCCGATGCGATTGTTCACTCAACTCGTAAACAAATCGCTGAAGCAGGCGAGAGCTTAAACGCAGACGACAAAGCGAAGATCGAACAAGCGGTTGTCGATCTCGAAAAATCTGCAAAAGGCGAAGACAAAGCGGATATCGAAGCGAAAATCGAAGCGGTGGTAAAAGCGTCCGAACCGCTACTTCAAGCCGCACAAGCACAGGCACAAGCCGGTCAGCAACAAGCTCAACAAAGCCAACCGAAAGATGACGGTGTGGTTGATGCTGAGTTTGAAGAAGTGAAGGATAACAAATAACGAATCCGAGGGCGTAGCAATACGCCCTTTTCGTCTATAGCCGTGCATCAATTAAACCCAAGGGGGATATATGGCTTTTATTCAAAATACACCGATCTATGTCTGGATTATTTTGGTCTTTTTGCTGTATTACGGTGGTATACAAAGCAAAACGCGGCAAATTCATCTTGCAAGGTTCTTTATTGCCCCAGTGATCTTTCTTGGATTAACCATTCAGATGATGCTCTCTGCTGTTTCTCCTATGCTGGCATACTTTGGATTGATTGCAGGCATCGTGGTAGGGCTGCTGTTAGGCTATGTTTTATGGAAACAAAATCCTCTGCTTATGCAACAAAATGGGAAATGGTATCAAAAAGGCAGCTATATTCCCCTTGGACTCTATCTGTTTATTTTTATTTTCCGTTACATTATTAGTGTTGCACTACATATCGGTACAGGTATTATTCAAACAGATGAGTTTAACCTCTTTATCGGGCTACCAACTGGGTTTGGTTTAGGGGTACTCTTTGCCATTCCTCTTACAAGGACAATAAAATGACATCAATATTAACACTCCGCCCACTTGTGAGTGAGCGTTTAAATAACCAACAGCTCGATAAGTTATTGACGTTATGGCATACCCAAACAAATTTACCTGAAATCTACTACGGCGTATATTCCAATTATCAATCGGACTACAAAGGTGATTATGATTTTGCTATTGCCGTTGAGCAACCCACAGATAACGGCTACCCTGCCATTGAAATTGAAGATCTTATCCTTTATGAGAAATTTATTACCGATCGTGATCACATCGCCCAAACGTGGCAGCATATTTGGTTGAGATGCCAGCAAGGGCTGATTAAGCGGGCTTATACGGTGGATTTCGAGAAATATTATCCGGATGGCAAGGTGGAAATTTATATCGCCATAATGCCTTTTTGTTGATAATAGACAAGCGGTCAGATCAGCTTAATTTTTTACAAACGGAAAATGTATGTCAAAACGAGATTATTACGAAGTCCTTGGTTTATCCAAAGGGGCGAGCGAGCAGGAAATCAAACGGGCGTATAAACGCTTGGCGGCAAAGCATCACCCCGATAAAAACCAAGGTAGCAAAGACGCAGAAGAAAAATTTAAAGAAATCAAAGAAGCCTACGAAGTGCTAGGCGATAGCGAAAAACGGGCAATGTACGACCAATACGGTCATCAAGCCTTTGAACAAGGTGGCTTTGGCGGTGGTGCAGGCGGTTTCGGAGGCTTTAGCGGCTTTGAAGATATTTTCAGCGAAATGTTCGGTGGCGGTTTTGGCGGTGGCGGACGCAGTCGCCAACGGGTTGTGAGGGGAGACGATCTCCAATACACCCTTGAAATCACCCTTGAAGAAGCGGTGAAAGGGGTGAAAAAAGATATTCGCCTGCAAACCCTTGCCGAATGCGATAGCTGCCACGGATCAGGGGCGGAAGCCGGCAGTAAGGTGGAAAGCTGCCCAAGCTGCCACGGTTCGGGCAGAATCCGCCGTCAGCAAGGCTTCTTTATGACCGAGCAAACCTGTCCGACCTGCCACGGTTCAGGTAAAAAAATTGAGAAACCATGTAAATCGTGCCACGGCGACGGACGTGTGCATAAAACTAAAAATCTCTCCGTTACTATTCCGGCAGGGGTGGATACCGGCAATCAGTTACGCTTATCCGGCGAAGGAGCGGCGGGCGAAAACGGCGCACCGGCAGGTGATTTGTATGTGGTTATTCACGTTAAAGAGCACGATATTTTTGAACGGGACGGCGCAAATCTTTACTGCGAGGTGCCGATCAGCTTCACAATGGCAGCGCTGGGCGGTGAAATTGAAGTCCCGACATTAGACGGCAGATTGAAACTGAAAATCCCTGCAGAAACACAAACGGGCAAACTGTTCCGCGTGCGGGGTAAAGGCGTAACCAGCCCACGCAGTCGCTATGCCGGCGACTTAATCTGTAAAGTGGTGGTTGAAACGCCGGTTTCGCTCAATGAAGAGCAGAAAGAATTGTTAAGCCAATTAGAGCAGAGTCTAGAGGGCGGCGCAACTCACCGCCCGAAGCATCAAGGCTTTTTTGACGGTGTAAAAAAGTTCTTCGATAATTTAGGCAAATAGTTGCTTATCCCGCTCCGTAAAAGTTCAGGCTTTGCCTGAACTTTTTTATTTTACAAGCGGTGAGTTTTAGTGTGTTTTTTGAAAAATAATGTTTGAGCATATTAAACGTCCATTTCAATATCGGTCGGCGATGCTAGGGGCTGCTTAAATAAACAGACGCCTATGTGGTGTTAATTTTTACGTAAATTGTGTAACAGAAGCATAAAACTACAAAAATTGAATTAAAATAGATCTTGTGCTGTGTGATTTTTATTCTTTTGAACGCTATAATACTCCGTTTAAACCGCCTATAATGATATTGACTTACTTTACTTTTTTGAAGGAAGTGCTACATTATCTACTTTTATCCTTGGACGTTTTTGTGTGCGAGAGCTTAAACCATCAAGATATGCCACTTTCTTTTGCTGAAAGACTGGCACGGGCGAGAGATCGCATTGATTGTTTAGACCGGTTTCGGCTGCAAAATGCGATTGCAGGCAGCTCTCCCGCTTTTCAGCATATTGTCGATCTGTTACCTGCCTTAATTCATTTTAACCGTCCGGATATGGTGGGTTATGTAGATAACGCCCCCTGCGGTATTCATCTTTTCGATTCGCCCCAAACCTCTTCCCCACCCGTGTTTGACGGGCTTTATGCAATGGGGAGCATTGGTTCTATTACGCAAACGGTGTATTCCGATCTGGATTTATGGCTTTGTCATTCCACTGTATTAAGTGAAAATGCCCGTTTTCTGATTCATCAAAAATTACACTTAATTAAGCAGTGGGCGAACGAGCTGGGGGTGGAACTCAATTTTTATTTGATGAACCCAACTGAATTTAAGGCGAAAAAATACCATAGCGAAGTAACCGAAGAACATAACGGCTCGGCACAGCATTTCTTTTTGCTTGATGAGTTTTACCGCTCGGCAGTGCGGCTTGCCGGAAAGCGTATTTTATGGCTGCATTTGGATAAGGGAAATCAGAAATATAATGACGTTATCCGCCAGTATGCCGAGCAAGGTATGCTGAATTTAGATGAATGGATCGATTTTGGCGATTTTTCGGAATTGTCAATCGGCGAATATTTCGGTGCAAGTTTGTGGCAGTTGTACAAAGGGATTGATAGCCCGTATAAATCGGCAATTAAAATTTTATTGTTGGAAAGCTATGCGGAAACCTACCCGAAAACCGATCTTATCTCCAAACATTTCAAGAAGTTACTACTTTGGGAGCAGTCGGTCAGCTATCATTTTGATCCCTATTTGGCGATGTTGGAACAGGTTACGGCGTATTTGGTAAATCGTAAAGAATGGCTAAGATTGAACCGCTTGCGCAGTTGTTTTTACATTAAAGCGAATGACGGGCAGCACGATCCGCTACGTAAGCAAGCATTACAAATGCTGGTGAAAGAGTGGGGTTGGCGTGATCAGGATGTGCAGTGCTTGAATAACCGTGGCGAGTGGAAAATCAAGCAGGCAATGTTGCAGCAACAGATGTTGGTGGAACAATTATTACAAAGTTATCGGAACTTAATTCATTTTGCCCGCAAATTTCAGATCGATCCAAGCATAATGCCGCAAGATACCGATATTTTAATGCGTAAACTGTACTCGGTATTTGAAGTCGTGCCGGGTAAAATCCCGCTGATTAACGAGAAAATCGCGACTCAACTTGGCGAAGAGCATATTACCTTTGTGGAAGTGAGTGAAGGCGTTTCAACCAAGCCCGGCTGGTATATGATTAACCACGCACCGCTCAGCCTGTATGATGCCCGCCTACGCCACGTGCAATACCATAAAAATATTATTAAATCGGTGGCTTGGGCCTATTTTAACGGGGTGTTGAATGTCGGCACACACTTGCACCTCGCCAGCCGCACTTTGCGATTGGATAAATTACGCCGCTTTATTACCGATTTACGCCTTTCTTTTCCGGCAAAAGCGCCAAAAGTACAGCGGGAGGAAATGTATCACCCAAATGAAATTCGTCATCTAGTGGTAGCGGTCAATTTGGTGAAAGATCCGACCCAATCGTTGCCGAAGCATAAGTTGGAAAACGCCCAGCTCGATCTGTTTAATCTCGGCTCTTCGGAGCAGGGGCTGATAGGCAGTATCAGTATTATCTACCGCAATATGTGGAATGAAATTCTCACCCAGCATTTTGAAGGTAACGATGCGATTTTGAAGGGGCTGAAATTTATTTCCAATAAAATTTACCGTAATTCCGCGCCACCGCAAGCGGTGAATGTATTTTGTTACAGTGATTATTTGTGCAATACGTTGCAGAAATCCGTCAAGGATTTGGTCGAGCGTTGCATTACCGTGCAGATTGGGCTGATTTTTCAAAAAGAGCAAATCCAAACGGTGAGAATTGCTGACAGAAAATGGCAACTTATCTTCAGTAAAAACAAAGGCTTGACGGAAATTGTGCAGGAAAACGGGGCAGATAATAGCCCGATTAGCCGCCAGAAAACCTATGTGGCAAATGCTAACATTCCTAAGGCGATTGCCAATTTTGCCAGCGAGGGTTTTTTACAATTCTTTTTTGAAGACAATACGGACGAGAGCTTTAATGTTTATGTGCTGGATAAAACCAACCAAGCCGAGTGCTACTACTATTGTACGGGGTCGAAAAGCGCCAAAATAGCCAAAATCAGCCGCCTATATGCCGACAGTTTTAGCGATAATACAGACGAGCTTGGCAGTTTTAATTTCCCGCAATTTTATCGGTTAGTGAACCATAATGGAGAGATTTCGATTTTACCGTTCAAACCTAACCAAAAACATTTATATCCTCTCTAACAGAAAACGGACGCGATGCGTCCGTTTTCTGTGGCTTTGCAAATTTAAGTGGTAATCTCACCGCTTGCATTCTCTAAATTACGCAATCGTAAGCTGACCGGCGTAAAGAATAAAGTAACGCAGGCAAAGTACACCGATTAAGCCCGCAGTGGCTAATAATACGATAAACCCTTTGTTGTGCTTGGTTTTCTCACTCACGATTTGACCGGTGATGAGCGGGAATAGCAAACCAATCAGCACCACGCCAATCCAAAAGACGCTGCCCCAAAAGCCTGACAAGGCATTCACAGCGGCGAGGGTTTTCTGCCCGCCACCGAAATATAAGCCGACAAAAAAGGCAAAGAGCAGCAATATTTCACACAATACCGTTGGGGTTTCAAATTTATGTAAAAAGCTCACCTCATCACTGTGGGTAGAGACTTTGCCGATGACTAAAATCGCAATCAGCAGTGCCGCAATGCCCGATGATGTGCCGGAAGCAAGAAATAAGATCGGCAACACAGGGTTATTCAGCATTGGATAGCTGATGAGCGCAGAGAGTAAAAAGCCGGTATAAGCCCCTAATGCAACGGCTAATAGCGCTAACAGCAGCTCAATCAGATTGGTGAACTTTGCCGCTATATCAATTAAGCCAAGCACAAATTTTAGTTTTGGCAGGAAGCGGGCGATCAGCGTGGCAATCAGATCTTTGAAAATAATCGCAAGCCATAGGAATAGCACCGCCATAAAGACTTGGAACAGCATTACCCCCATCGACATTACCGAGCCAAATTGGTAATTGAACATCAAAAACCAAAATGTCCACGGGCGTGCAAGGTGGAAAATCAGCAAGGTTAAGCCGATGATGATTGCCCCCGGCGCCATAATGGCAGTACTGCGGATAATCCAACTTTCACTCGGCTTAGCTAATTGACGGCTGCGTTTATACAGCACTGCCAACAATGTCGAACCGGCGGAAATACCAAGTAAAAACAGGTAAATGGCGATCGTAGAATCCCAGACGAGATTGGGCGTTTGGAATGGCACATAGTCGTTCATCGTCTAGGCTCTCCGTGTTCAAATGGGACGTGATAGAGGTTCGGCTGCGTACCCAGTTCCACTTTGGTACGGTAAACCGGTTTCTCTTTAATCAATTTTGCAATTTCACTGTTCGGATCGTTTAAATCGCCGAAAGTGAGCGCTTTGGTCGGGCAGCTTTCCACACAGGCAGGCTGTTTACCGGCGGCGAGGTTGGTATCACGGCAGAAGTTGCATTTGTCCGCCGTTTTCTTTTCGGGGTGAATAAAACGTACCCGATAAGGGCAAACGGCGATGCAGTATTGACAACCTACGCATAAGTCCGGATTAACATCAACAATGCCGGTGCTTTTATCAATAAAAGACGCCCCCGTCGGGCAAACGCTCACACAAGGCGCATTACTGCAATGCTGGCAAGATTGGCGGAAAAACTCATATTTTACATTCGGAAATTCACTGTAAGGTTCGCTGCGGATAATTTCTAAACGTGAAACGCCTTCCGGCACTTTATTGGTGTCTCGACACGCATCCATACAGGCGGTACAGCCGATACAGGCCTGCTCGTCGTGGAGCATTGCATATCGAATCGGTTTTGCTTCGTTCTCATTGGCGAGAGAAAGTCGGCTGGCGGCAAGCCCTGTGCCTGCCACAACCGCTAACGCTCCCGCCCCAGATACGAAATCTCGGCGGGAACAACTCATTTGGTATCCTTAGCGTCCGTTTTTTTGAACGCACCTTTATGCACTTCGGTATGGCAATCCACACATAATTTAATCCGCTGTTTCGGCTCAATGCCTTTCATTGCCTCTTTTTCAGGGTGAATCGTGTGGCAGTTGGTACAGGAAATTTTGGCGGCGTGGGTATCGTGCGCCCAAAATGTTTCCCGCAGTTTTTCAGGGCTATGGCAAGCGAAGCAGACTTGATTCTGCTCGGCAACGGAACGCTCCAACGCCGGATTTTTGGCTTTGCCGTGTGCATTAAACCGCATCACATCTTTCACGCCTTTGCGGTGATTTTCCGAAATATTGCCGTGGCAGCTCACACAATTTAACGGCTGACCGTTATTCGGGCTAACCGTCTCTTTTTGGAAGTGTTTGCCTTTATGCTCAAACTTGGAGAGATGACCGTGGCAATCCACACAATATTTATTCGGATCACGGCGGGCATCTTTGGCTAAGGTTTCACTGTCAATATGGGCATACGGATCTGCCCAAATCGGCTTGGGCTGAACAGGCATTTCTGCCTGTACAGTTGTGGATATTGCAAAGAATCCGCCCAAAGCGACCGCTTGTAACAGCGCTATCCGTCTTATTTTGGAGAAAAAATGTTTCATAATGACCTCGACTTACAGATTATTTTTCATCTGCCGGTAATAAGCCTTTCTCTCTTGCGTGTTTTTCCCATTCAGGGACGATAGTCCGCAAAAACTCTTCTTTGGCTTTTTTCTCTTTGTCGAAGTCAATCCCCATCACTTTTTGCGCTTTTTCTTTCGTTGAAATATCCGGGAATTGAATTGGGGCTTGTACGCCGTGTTTGGTTAAGATAGCCGCTAATCTTGCACGGGCATCTGCGGCACGATCTAAACCGGTGCCGATAACGTGTAGAATCACATCAGGGGCGTGCATATGACCACCGTGTCCTGCCGCCGAGTAGTCCCAACGCCATTGTGCGTGGCGGATAGCTTGTAGCACCTCTTTCATTTCCTCTTCGGTTGCACCGGCATCCCAAGCGGCTTTGGCTTCAAAGTGTGCTTTCACGATTTGATCTTCTAAACGTACCATTACGTCTTTGATTTTTTTCTTGTGATCTTTCACACGGGCTTGCAAGGTTTCTTTGCTTTGCTCGTGGCAGGTTTTACAAGTATGTTCAAAGTTATCGAACGGATTACCGATTTTGTGATCCGTATAGACTTTGCCGTCTTTGGTTTCCACTTTCGGCATATGGCAGTCCACACAAGTTACCCCGTTTTTGCCGTGAGTACCTAGCGACCAAGTTTCAAAATCCGGGTGCTGTGCTTTCAGCATTGGTGCTTTGGAGAGCGAGTGAACCCAGTCGGTGAATTGAATTTCATCGTAGTATTTTTCGATGCTATCCACATCAACGCCTTTATCCCACGGGAAAGTTACTGCATTTTTGTTTTTCGCAAAATAGTATTCAACGTGGCAGTTGGCACAAATGGCGGCACGTTTGCCGTGTTTGTCCAACGTATCGAATTTCCAACCGATCGCTTCTAAGGCACGTTGAACGTGCGGACGGGCAACACGCAATGCAGCTTTGCCGTCTTTAAACTCTTGTGAGGTGGTATCGTGGCAGTCGGCACAACCGATAGAATTGGCAATTTCCGAGCCGTATTTCGCCCACTTAGCATCAAAGTAGCCGACTTCGCCCTTTTCTGCGATTAAACGGGCGACATCAGGGCCTTTACAAGTCCAGCACGCCATCGGCTGAGGGCCGCTGTTTTCATCTGTCGGCGCACCGGTACGCAAAATTTCACGCACATCGGTAACCGCATAAAAATGCCCACGAGGTTTATTGTAATCTTTGGAGAAAGAATAGCCGCCCCAAAGTACGACTAAACGTGGATCTTCCTCTAAGGCTGAAATCACCTCGGTCGATTCAGACGTGGCTTTCCAAGAGTTGTATTGCAAAGGGTATTTTTCCGCAAAGGTATGGTTTGCAGATTCAATTTTTAAATCCGGCTTCGGCCCTTCAAACTCTTTTGCTTCGCCGGCAAAAGAAGATTGCGCAAAGCCGAATAACGCCATTAAGCCAATCGCTAGGCTGCTTTGAATTGTTTTGCTGACCCGTTTCACGAGTGCCTCCCACAAGATATCAAAATAAATGAGAATGTTTCTTATTTAAAAACAACAAGATACAGAGTATGACAACAGTGAGAGTAATCAAAAACCTTATGCTTTACTAGGAAATTGTGGAAGTTGTTTGAACTAAATCAAATTTTTCAAGAGAGAAAATGGTATTGATAAAATAGGTAAAAGGTTTGTAAAAATTTAGGGCAAATTGCCCTAAATTCAATAGAAGAAAGTTATCTAATCGATCCCCAGGGAAGCCCAAATTTGATCGATTTTATTGACGACTTCCGCCGATTTTTGGATCGGCGTTCCCCATTCCCGTTGCGTTTCGCCCGCCCACTTATTTGTGGCGTCAATCCCCATTTTTGAGCCAAGCCCCGCTATCGGCGAGGCAAAATCCAAATAATCGATCGGCGTGTGTTCAATCATTGTCGTATCACGGGCGGGATCGCAGCGAGTGGTGATTGCCCAGATCACATCTTTCCAATCCCGTGCATTCACATCGTCATCGCACACAATCACAAACTTGGTGTACATAAACTGACGCAGAAACGACCACACCCCCATCATCACCCGCTTGGCGTGTCCGGCGTATTGCTTCTTAATGGTTACGACTGCTAAGCGATAGGAGCAGCCCTCCGGTGGTAAGTAGAAATCCACAATTTCGGGAAATTGCTTTTGTAAAATCGGGATAAACACTTCATTTAATGCCTCACCCAACACCGCCGGTTCATCGGGCGGTCTCCCCGTATAAGTGGAGTGGTAAATCGGATCTTTGCGCATTGTAATGTGAGTAACAGTAAACACAGGGAAATATTCCTGCTCGTTATAGTAGCCTGTATGATCGCCGTAAGGGCCTTCCAACGCCGTTTCGTTCGGGTCGATGTAGCCTTCCAGCACAATTTCGGCACTGGCGGGAATGTCCAACTCATTGCTGATTGATTTTGCCACCTCTGTTTTATGTCCGCGCAGTAAACCGGCAAAGGCATATTCGGAAAGGCTGTCGGGTATAGGCGTTACTGCGGCTAAGATCGTCGCGGGATCTGCGCCCAATGCCACAGACACCGGAAAAGGTTTGTCCGGATTGGCTGCCTTCCACTCTTGAAAATCTAATGCTCCGCCACGATGGGAGAGCCAACGCATAATCAGCTTATTTTTAGCGATGAGCTGCTGGCGGTAAATGCCGAGATTGAGCCGCTTTTTGTGCGGCCCTTGCGTGATGGTCAGCCCCCAAGTAACTAAGGGAGCAACATCGCCCGGCCAACAGTGCATAATCGGTAGCCGATAAAGATCGACCTCATCGCCGCTTAACACGACCTGCTGGCAATCCGGCTTACTCACCGTTTTGGTCGGCATATTGAGCACCTGTTTCCATTGGGGGAGCTGACCGAACAAGGCTTTGATCCCCTTTGGCGGTTCAGGTTCTTTCAGAAAGGCTAATAATTTGCCCAGTTCCCGCAACGCCGACACATCGGGCTGCCCCATTCCCATCGCCACCCGTTTCGGTGTGCCGAATAAGTTACACAACACAGGTACACTATGTCCTTTCGGCTTTTCAAAAAGCAGTGCCGGCCCGCCTTTGCGTAAGATGCGGTCGGCAATTTCAGTCATCTCTAAATAGGGATCGATCTCTTGGCTGATCCGTTTTAGCTCGCCTTGCTGTTCAAGCAGGGCTAAAAAATCCCGTAAATTTTTGTATTTCATCTGATGTTGTCCTATCACTCGTTTGGTGCAGTATAGCAAAAATTTGACGGGATCTGACCGCTTGCAAGCGGTCGGTTGAGGGGAAAATCTTGCAAATTAAATAACAATAAAAAAATTATGGATTTATTTTGCAATTCTGCTACTATGCTCGCCCACGACAGAATAGGAGACAAATAATGTTTAAAAAAACCGCACTTAGCCTTGCCTTATTATTAGCGGGAACAGTCGCCCAAGCCAACGTGCTAACCAGCATCAAGCCCCTCGGTTTTATTGCCAATGCGATCACAGACGGCGTAACAGACACCACCGTGTTATTGCCGGTAACGGCTTCGCCTCACGATTACAGCTTGAAACCGTCCGATATGGCGGCGTTACAGTCTGCGCAACTGGTAGTGTGGATTGGGGACGAAATGGAAGGCTTTTTGGCGAAAAGCGTAGCAAAATTACCGCAAGAGAAGGTTTTTACGTTGGAAAAAATCGCTGAAATTGAAAAATTAGTGGTATCTTCCGACCACGACCACGACCACGACCACGACCACGACCACGAAACGCACGCACATTCGCATCACGATCATCACCACGATCACGATAAAGATTGGCACGTTTGGCTTTCACCGCAAATCAGCCAACAGATTGCCGAACAAATTGCCGATCGATTAAGTCAAAAAATGCCGGAACAGGCGGCAAAAATTGCCCAAAATTTAGCACAATTTAAGCAAGCCCTCACGGAAAAACACCAACAGATTGAGGCTCAACTTTCGCCGCTTAAAGCTAAGGGATATTACACTTTTCACGATGCTTACGGCTATTTTGAGCGTGCTTACGGCTTAAATTCGCTCGGTGCGTTTACAATCAACCCGACAGTCGCCCCCGGTGCGAAAACGCTCACCAAAATTAAGCAACATATTGCGAAAAACCAAGCGAAGTGCCTGTTTGCCGAACCGCAATTTACCCCGAAAGTGATCGCCAGTTTAGCCCAATACACTGACGCAAAAATCGGGCAGCTTGACCCCCTCGGCGCACAGATTACATTAAGCAAAACCGCGTATACTGAATTTTTGCAATCGCTTGCCGACCAATTTAGTCAGTGCTTAGCACAATAATCTTCTTTTACCTTTCGTTTTTTCTCAATAAAAAGGCGTATCATCGGATACGCCTTTTTTGCCCTTTTACGTTGAGAACCGACAAAAAGCAGCATTATTGGGTTTAACTGTATTTTTTGCCGGCTTGTCTGTATAATCGACCTTTATTTTTGCTTAAAAAGCCGATCATCATTCAATGCAGTTAATTCGAGGTATTCACCATTTCACCCGCCACGCCGAGTTAGCCAACGGTTGTGTACTGACCATCGGTAACTTTGACGGGGTGCATTTAGGGCATCAGCAGATTTTGCAACGTCTATTACAAAAAGCGGCTGAACTTGGCTTGCCTTCGGTGGTGATGATTTTTGAACCTCAGCCACGGGAATTTTTCGCACAACAGTACCAACCTCATACCGCCCCCGCCCGCCTAATGCGGCTACGGGATAAATGGCATTATTTAGCACAGGCAGGGGTGGATTATGTGCTATGTGTGCGTTTTGATGCCCGTTTTGCTGCACAATCTGCCGATGGCTTTATTCGGCAATTTTTAGTGGAGACGCTAAAGGTGCGCTATTTAAGCGTGGGGGACGATTTTCAGTTCGGTGCAAACCGACAGGGTAATTTTACGACCTTATTGAATGCAGGCAAGCAGTTTGGATTTGAGGTGGAAAACAGCCACAGCCATTGTTTTGAACAGACACGCATCAGCAGCTCTCGTATTCGGGAGGCTTTGCAAGCGGACGATTTAACGCTGGCTGCGCAACTGCTCGGTAAACCTTATACCATTCGGGGACGGGTGGCACACGGCAATAAATTGGGGCGAACTATCGGTTTTCCGACCGCTAATCTTTTTCTGCACCGTTTGGTAACGCCAATCCAAGGGGTGTATGCGGTGGAAGTAGAGACCGCACAAGGTGTATTTCAAGGGATTGCCAATGTCGGCAACCGCCCGACCATTAACGGTACAAAGCCTCTGTTGGAAGTGCATATTTTCCGTTTTGCTGGCAATCTTTACGGGCAAACCATTGCGGTGCGTTTTTTGAAGAAAGTGAGAGCAGAAATTAAATTTGCCGATTTTGAAGCGTTAAAGCATCAAATTGAGCAAGATGTAAAAACGGTTGAGACATTTTTTGCCGATCAAGCGGTCCAATATCCGATATTTTTTGCAAATAATCCGCCTTGTCCGACCGCTTGCGGCGTTTGAGTCATTTCTATTTATTGGGACATCATAATATGACAGACTACAAAAACACTCTGAATTTGCCTGAAACAGGCTTTCCTATGCGTGGGGATCTCGCCAAGCGTGAACCCGATATGTTGAAAAATTGGTACGAAAAGCAGCTCTACCAAAAAATTCGTGCGGCTTCAAAGGGCAAGAAAACCTTTATTCTGCACGACGGCCCACCCTATGCAAACGGAAATATTCACTTAGGGCACGCAGTGAATAAAATTTTGAAAGATATTATTATGAAGTCCAAAACCGCCCTTGGCTTTGATACCCCTTATGTACCTGGTTGGGATTGCCACGGCTTGCCGATTGAGCTGAAAGTAGAAGGGTTGGTGGGGAAACCGAATCAAAACATTTCCGCTGCCGAGTTCCGCCAAGCCTGCCGTGATTATGCGAAAGAGCAGGTAGAGGGGCAGAAAGCCGATTTTATCCGAATGGGGATTTTGGGCGATTGGGATAACCCTTATCTCACAATGAATTTCAATACCGAAGCCAATATTATCCGTACCCTCGGCAAAGTGATTGCCAACGGGCATCTCTATAAAGGCTCAAAACCGGTGCATTGGTGTTTGGATTGCGGTTCTTCTTTGGCGGAAGCGGAAGTGGAATACGAAGATAAAGTCTCGCCGTCTATTTATGTGCGTTTTCCGGCGGTAGCAAGCGGTGAGATCGAGGCGAAATTTGACAGTGAAGGTAAAGGCCACGGGCAGATTTCGGCGGTGATTTGGACGACAACTCCGTGGACATTGCCGTCTAACCGTGCAATTTCCCTCAATGCCGCATTAGATTATCAGTTAGTGCAATTTGGCGATGAACGCTTTATTTTAGCGGCGGCACTGGTCGAAGACGTGGCGAAGGCGGTCGGCGTTGAACAAGTAACCGTTTTAGGTGAAGCGAAAGGGCAGGATCTGGAATTGTTACGCTTTAATCACCCGTTCTATGCGTTTAGCGTACCGTTTATTTTGGGCGATCACGTTACCACCGACGGCGGTACAGGCTTGGTTCACACTGCACCGGATCACGGTCAGGACGACTTTATTGTCTCTCAAAAATACCAATTGGAAATGGCAGGGCTAATTGCAAATGACGGCTTATTTAAAGCGGACGTGCCGTTTTTTGGCGGCAAGGGCGTGTTTGAGTCCAACGATTTAGTCATCGAAAAATTAAAAGAAACCGGTACCTTGCTGAAATTAACCCGTATCAAACACAGCTACCCACACTGCTGGCGACACAAGACCCCGATTATTTTCCGTGCCACACCGCAATGGTTTATCGGAATGGAAACCCAAGGCTTACGCCGTCAAGCCCTAGGCGAAATTAAAGGCGTACGTTGGATTCCGAGCTGGGGCGAAGCCCGTATTGATACAATGGTGGCGAACCGCCCGGATTGGTGTATCTCCCGCCAACGTACTTGGGGCGTGCCAATGGCGATGTTCGTCCACAAAGAGACGGAAGAACTTCACCCACGCACGTTAGAATTACTGGAAGAGGTGGCAAAACGGGTCGAGCAACACGGTATTCAAGCGTGGTGGGATCTTGATCCTGCCGAGTTATTAGGCGCAGAAGCGGAGCTTTACCGTAAAGTACCGGATACCTTAGATGTGTGGTTCGATTCCGGATCGACCTATGCCTCGGTGGTTGAACAACGCCCTGAATTTAACGGCAAATCGGCGGATATGTATTTGGAAGGCTCGGATCAGCACCGTGGTTGGTTTATGTCTTCGTTAATGCTTTCCACCGCCACCAGCGGCAAAGCGCCATACCGACAAGTATTAACCCACGGCTTCACGGTGGACGAAAAAGGACGCAAGATGTCCAAATCCCTTGGTAATGTCATCGTACCAAGCGAAGTATGGAACAAAAACGGAGCGGATATTTTACGGTTATGGGTGGCATCAACGGATTACACCGGCGAAATTTCCGTGTCGCACAACATTTTAAATCGTGCGGCGGATTCTTATCGCCGGATTCGTAACACGGCACGTTTCCTACTGGCAAACTTAAACGGCTTTGATCCGAAACGGGATTTAGTCGAACCGGAAGCGATGATCAGCCTTGATCGCTGGGCGGTAAGCTGTGCATTAGAGGCGCAAAACGACATCAAAGAGGCGTACGATAACTACCAATTCCACGCCGTCGTGCAGCGTTTAATGCGCTTCTGCTCCATTGAAATGGGGTCGTTCTATTTAGACATCATCAAAGATCGCCAATATACCACCAAAGCGGACAGCCTTGCCCGCCGTAGCTGCCAAACGGCATTGTGGCACATCAGCGAAGCGCTAGTCCGTTGGATTGCGCCTATCTTATCGTTCACCGCCGATGAAATTTGGGGTTATTTACCGCAAGTGGATAATCGGGCGGAATTTGTGTTTACCGAGGAGTTTTATCAAGGCTTGTTCGGCTTAGGTGAAAATGAAACCTTGGACGACAGCTACTGGCAAAAACTGTTGAAAGTGCGGGCGGAAGTCAATCGTGTGTTAGAGCAAGCCCGTAATGATAAGTTGATTGGTGCGGCGCTGGAAGCGAAAGTTACCGTATATGCCGATGAGGATATTCGTCCGCTTTTAGCACAATTAGGCAATGAACTGCGCTTTGTGTTAATTACCTCGCAAGCGGAAGTGAAACCATTGGCGGATGCCGATGTCGCAGAAGGTGAGCTTGCCGGTTTAGCGGTGAAAGTCGAGCGGGCGGCGGGCGAGAAATGCCCACGTTGCTGGCACTATTCCGACAAAATCGGCGTAAATCCGCAACACCCGACACTCTGCCCACGTTGTGTTGAAAATGTGGCAGGCAGCGGCGAAGTGCGTCAATTCGCATAACGCCGATTGCAATTATCGGTCGCAAGCGGTGGGTTATGGCAAGAAAAACGGTATTACGTAGCAAATACACAAAAGTAGAAATTTTAACAGAATGTAGGGACACACTGCGTGTGTCCTTTATAAAAATCAAATTATTTCAATAGGTTAAAATCTGGACACACGCAGTGTGTCCCTACAAGCGGACAAAAAATGACTTTGTGCAACTGCTATATAATATTGAAGAAAAAGGCAAAATCCGACCGCTTGCAATGAGTTTTAAGAGGGCAAAATGCTAATTTTAAACAAACAAAATCGGGCGAAAAAATGGATCGACAATCTGCCGTTTATGCCTCAGCAGGCAAAACAGATTTATTTTTTGACTGATAGCCGTGCGTTCAAAACACGCATTTTACAGCTGATCAGCCAAGCCAAACAGCGCATTTATATCACGGCACTGTATTGGCAGAAAGATGAAGCCGGGCAAGAGATTTTAGAGGCGCTTTATCAAGCGAAAATCGCCAATCCGGCGTTGGAAATTAAAGTGCTGGTCGATTGGCATCGGGCGCAGCGGGGCTTGATTGGAGCGGAAGATCAAAGTAGCAATGCCGATTGGTATCTCAAAATGCGTGAAAAATACGCTTTGCCGCAAGAGAACGACATTGCGTTTTTCGGCGTACCGATCAACAGCCGTGAAATTTTCGGTGTGTTGCACCTAAAGGGCTTTGTGTTTGATGATACCTTACTGTACAGCGGGGCAAGCATCAACAATGTCTATTTGCAACAATTCGAACGTTACCGCTACGACCGCTATCACCAGATCGAAAATCCACAGCTTGCCGATGCAATAGTCGCTTTTATTCAACAGCAGATTTTAGATAATCCGGCGGTCAGCCGTTTGGATGTGAGCGAACGGCAAAAAACGGCGGCGATCCGCCCGCTTGTAAGAGCCTTCCGCAAGCAGTTGAGCCAACAGCAGTATCAATATCAGGGGCAAACGCTTGACGATCAACAGCTAATGCTGGCGTTATTGATCGGCTTAGGACGTAAAAACCGACTGAATAAAACGATTGAGGCGCTGTTTTATCAAGTCAGTGAAAAGCTGACGATCTGCACCCCTTATTTTAATTTCCCCCGTTCATTGCGTAACCGCATTGCGTGGTTGTTGGAGACGGGCAAACAGATTGAAATTGTGGTTGGCGATAAAACAGCCAACGATTTCTACACACCGCCGGACGAGCCTTTTACAATGGCGTCCGCGCTACCTTATCTATACGAAAAAAATCTGCGGGCATTTGCCAAACGCTTCGATGCTTTTATTCAGAACGGGCAATTAACTATCCGCTTGTGGCGGCACGAGAATAACAGCTACCACCTTAAAGGTGTTTGGATTGACAGCCGTTATATTTTATTGACTGGTAATAATCTCAATCCGCGCGCGTGGGGATTGGATGCGGAAAATGCCGTGCTGATTTCCGACCCGCTGGCACAATTAAAGACCAAAGCCGATCAAGAATTGGCACAGATTCGCACCCACACCAATGTGCTTACCCATTACAGTGATTTGGAGAAATTGAAGGATTATCCGGATAAAGTGCAAAAATTACTGAAAAAATTCGGGCGGGTGAAATTGGATAAAATTGTCAAAATGTTGCTTTAGCGATAAAAAACGCCTCGGTTGAGGCGTTTTCTAATTGGGCTACGAACGTTTCATTATTTCAAAAAATTCATCGTTGGTTTTTGCCACCACTAATTTATCAATGAGGAACTCCATTGCTTCCACTTCGCCCATTGGGTTAAGAATTTTACGCAAGATCCACATTTTTTGTAGCTCGTCCGGCGTTGTAAGCAGATCTTCTTTACGCGTACCGGAGCGGTTAAAGTCAATTGCCGGGAAGACCCGTTTTTCCGCAATTTTACGGGAGAGATGTAATTCCATATTCCCCGTCCCTTTAAATTCTTCGAAAATTACCTCGTCCATTTTTGAGCCGGTATCAACCAACGCCGTGGCAATAATGGTTAGGCTGCCGCCTTCTTCCACGTTACGGGCTGCACCAAAGAAACGTTTCGGGCGGTGTAGGGCGTTAGCATCGACCCCACCGGATAGAATTTTCCCCGAAGCTGGGGTTACGGTGTTGTAAGCACGCGCTAAGCGGGTGATGGAGTCGAGTAGAATAACCACGTCTTTTTTATGTTCGACCAAGCGTTTGGCTTTTTCAATCACCATTTCCGCCACTTGAACGTGGCGGGCTGCCGGTTCGTCAAAGGTGGAGGCAATCACTTCCCCTTTTACTGAGCGCTGCATTTCCGTAACCTCTTCCGGACGTTCGTCAATCAAGAGGACGATCAGCTCACATTCCGGATAATTATGGGTAATACTTTGGGCAATGTTTTGTAGTAATACCGTTTTCCCCGCTTTTGGCGGTGCAACAATCAAGCCACGCTGCCCTTTCCCGATTGGCGAGGCTAAATCTAAAATACGGGCGGTCAAATCTTCGGTTGAACCGTTGCCACGTTCCATTCTTAAACGGGAATTGGCGTGGAGAGGGGTTAAGTTTTCAAACAGGATTTTGCTGCGGGACACTTCAGGTTTATCGTCATTGACACGATCGACCTTTAACAAAGCGAAGTAGCGTTCTCCCTCTTTCGGCGGGCGGATTTTGCCTTCAATCGAATCGCCGGTTTGTAGGTTGAAACGGCGGATTTGGCTCGGCGAAACGTAAATATCGTCCGGCCCAGCTAAGTAAGAACTGTCGGCAGAGCGTAAAAAGCCGAAACCGTCCGGTAAAATTTCCAACACGCCTTGACCGAAAATATCTTCACCGCTTTTGGCGTGTTGTTTTAGAATGGCAAAGATAATGTCTTGTTTGCGTAAACGGGCTAAATTTTCCAAACCCATCTGTGTTTCACCGATGCGGACAAGCTCCGACACGGGCGTATTTTTTAATTCTGTAAGATGCATAATAGATATGTATTTTGTTAATAAGATTGGATGTAAAGATTAATTCAGAATTGAGTTACTTGAATTGAGGTGGCGAAGAATAACGCAAAATCGCCGTTTTTGCAAATTTTTTGTGTGAAATGACCGCTTGTTAGGCAAAAAGCAGATCAAACCTTTCGTTTGATAATATGCGATTTAGTTATTTGGCAAGCGGTCGGATTTTCGCTTAAATTGGCAAAAATTGAGATTACCTATTAAAAGGGGGCATTTTATGTTTAAAAAATTATCAACAATGGTGTTATCTGTGGCTGTTTTGGCAACCTCGACAACGGCTTTTGCCAAGCAGAGTTTATTGGAACGTATCAATGATAAAGGCACGATCACGGTCGGCACGGAAGGGACTTACGCCCCGTTTACTTACCACGATGCCAGCGGTAAATTGACCGGTTACGATGTGGAAGTTACCCGTGCGGTAGCGGAAAAATTAGGGGTAACGGTTGAGTTTAAGGAAACCCAATGGGACGCAATGTTGGCGGGGCTAAAAGGCGAGCGTTTTGATTTGGTGGCAAACCAAGTGGCACTCACCACGCCGGAGCGTCAAGCGACATTTGATAAATCCGAACCATACAGCTGGTCGGGGGCGATGTTGGTCGCCCGCCAAGATGAAAGCCGGATTAAACAACCGGAAGATGTAAAAGGGCTGAAAGCCGCGCAAACCCTCAGCTCAAACTACGGTGAATTAGCCCGCAAATATCAGGCGGAGATTGTGCCGATTGACGGTATGGCGCAGGGCTTATTGTTAATTCAACAAAAACGGGCAGACGTTACCTTTAACGATTCCCTCGCATTGTTGGATTATTTAAAGAAAAACCCAAATGCCGGTTTGAAAAGCGTGTGGGAGTCGGCGGATAAAGTCGGGGCGGGCTTTATTGCCAATAAAGGCAATGATGAAGCCTTAGCTAAAATCAGTGCGGCGGTAGTTGAATTACAGCAAGACGGTACGCTGAAAGCATTGGGCGAGCAATTCTTTGGAAAAGATATCAGTGTTAAATGATCTGTTAGCCGCCCTCCCGTTTATGACCGATGCCCGAGCGGAATTGGTCATAAACGGTTTTTGGCCGATGGTAAAAGCGGCGATTTTAGTCTCTATCCCGTTAGCGATCGCTTCTTTTTTGATCGGAATGGTGATTGCTGTGGCGGTCGCATTAGTGCGGGTGAGTCCCTCACAACATATTTTGCACCGCCTGCTGCTGTTTTGGGTGAAAGTCTATATTTCGATTATCCGTGGCACGCCGATGTTGGTGCAAATCTGCATTGTGTTTTACGGTTTGCCGGCGATCGGCGTGTTTATCGATCCGATTCCGGCAGCGATTATCGGCTTTTCGTTGAATATCGGCGCGTATGGCTCGGAAACCATTCGCGCGGCGATTTTATCCGTACCGAAAGGGCAGTGGGAAGCCGGTTATACCATCGGTATGACCTATATGCAGACGTTTCGCCGCATTATTGCACCGCAAGCCTTTCGGGTTGCCGTACCGCCGCTCAGCAATACCTTTATCGGCTTATTTAAAGATACCTCCCTTGCTTCAGTGGTAACGGTTACGGAAATGTTTCGAGTTGCACAGCAGGTGGCGAATATGTCCTACGATTTTTTGCCGGTGTATATCGAAGCCGGCTTGATTTATTGGGGCTATTGTTGGGTATTATTTATTATTCAAGCGCGGCTCGAAAAACGCTTTGACCGCTATGTAGCGAAATAACGATGATTAAAATCCGAAATATTCATAAAACCTTTGGTCAGAACCCCATTTTGCGGGGGATTGACCTAGATATTCAAAAAGGGCAAGTGGTGGTGATTTTAGGCCCGTCCGGTTCGGGTAAAACCACTTTTTTACGTTGCCTGAATGCGTTGGAAATGCCGGAGCAAGGCACGATTCAGTTTGAAAATGCAGAACCTTTGTCGGTGGATTTTGCCGCCCGCCCAAGCAAAAAAGCCATTTTAGCGTTGAGACGCCGTTCCGGAATGGTATTCCAAAATTACAATCTGTTTCCGCACAAAACGGCATTGGAAAATGTGATGGAAGGGCCGGTTTTTGTGCAGAACAGACCGCTTGAACAGGTAAAAACGGAAGCCTTGGCACTGTTAGAGAAAGTCGGGCTGGCGGATAAACGTGATCATTACCCCTTTCAGTTATCGGGTGGTCAGCAACAGCGGGTAGGGATTGCCAGAGCCTTAGCTATTCAGCCGGAATTGATGTTGTTTGACGAGCCGACTTCAGCTCTCGATCCGGAATTGGTACAAGATGTGCTAAATACAATGAAATCGTTGGCAAATGAAGGTTGGACAATGGTGATGGTTACGCACGAAATCAAATTTGCCCTTGATGTTGCCGATATTGTGGTGGTGATGGACGGTGGGGAAATTGTGGAGCAGGGATCGCCGCAAGCCCTTTTTTCCAACCCGCAACACGAGCGGACGAAGCGTTTCCTACAACGTTTGAAAACGGCATAGCAAGCGGGCGGTTGTTGCAACGATTTTGCAAAAAAGGTCGCCTAAGCGACCGCTTGTTATCCCGTGATTATGGGTGATCCTGCCGACAATACTGCTTAATCAGTTGGTGGAGTTTGTGGTTATTGCGACGGAATGCTCGGCAATAAGGGCAGATAACCAAATGAAGTTTGAGACGAAATTGTTGTTGAGCCGAAAGCGATTGCTCATAGGCAAGGGAGATCAGCTCAGTGGCTTGTTTACATTGCATTTAGGTTTCCTCATCGAACCAATTTTTAGATAAGCAGCGTTGGAGTTGGACTCTTGCTCTATATAGTATCACGTTTAAATTATTAACAGAAATGTTACATTCCTGACAGATTTCCTCACTCGTCAGTTCCAAATGCGTTCGCATCATAAAAATCTTTGCTTGCCGTGCGGGCAGGTGATCCAAACAGATATTGAAAATCGCCCAAAATTCTTTTTGATAGACAGCGGATTGAATGTTACGCCATTCCGAAACTAAATCTTTTTCACCCCAATGCCCGTGTTGGTCAAAAAATTGCTCGGTATTGTCGCTTTCGGTGATATCCGATAGCACAACCGTACGTTTGCGGATTTTCAACGCATCAATAATTTTATTTTTGAGAATGGCGAAGATCCACGTTTTCAGTGCCGATTGTCCACGAAATGTGCCGGCGTGTTTATAGGCGGACGCTAGAGCTTCTTGTACAATATCTTCCGCAAGATCAGGATCGGAAAGTTGTAAGGTCGCAAATTTTATCATTTGCAATCGAATGTCAGTGATTTCTGAATTGGATAATGTATGCATTATTTTCTCCTTAAATTTTGTAAGGATTCTAAATTATTCCTGTCAAAAGGAAAATATTTTTTACTAAACCCTTGAGGATAAAATGCTAAGATTGCCTGCAAATGACATTACCCCTGAACATATTTTCAACCAACGCCGTAAAATTATCCAAGCTCTCGGTTTAGGGATTGCCGGATCAATGTTGCCGAAAATAAGTTTGGCAGAAATGGCGGAGAACTCCCCGCTTGCCTTTCAAACAGCGAGTGAAAACGGCTTGGTATTAACCCCTGAAAATAAGGTAACGGGCTACAATAATTTCTACGAATTTGGTGTGGATAAAGGCTCGCCGGCACAATATGCCAAAAATTTCAAAACGGATCCGTGGCAATTAACAATTGAGGGTGAAGTCGAAAATCCGTTCAGCTTGGATTATCGCCAGCTCACTACTACCTTTCCCCTTGAAGAACGGATCTACCGTTTTCGCTGTGTAGAGGCGTGGTCAATGGTAATCCCTTGGGTCGGCTTTGAGCTTGCCCGCTTAATTGAACGAGCGAAGCCGACAAGCAAAGCGAAATATGTGGTGTTTCACACGCTGTTTGATCCCGAGCAGATGCCGGGGCAGAAAAATTACTTTTTCGGTGGTGGCATTGATTATCCTTATGTCGAGGCATTACGCTTAGATGAAGCATTGCACCCTTTAACTTTACTTGCAGTCGGTTTATACGGCAAGCCGTTGCCGCCGCAAAACGGTGCGCCGATTCGGTTAGCTGTGCCGTGGAAATACGGCTTTAAAAGCATTAAGTCGATTGTCAAAATCAGTTTGACCGATACCCGCCCGCATACAACTTGGGAAAAATTAGCACCGCAGGAGTACGGTTTTTACGCCAATGTTAATCCGAATGTGGATCACCCCCGCTGGTCGCAGGCTTCGGAACGTATTATCGGTAGCGGCGGATTACTGTCGGTAAAACGCCAACCGACCTTAATGTTCAACGGCTATGAAAAAGAGGTAGCGCATCTTTATAAAGGTTTGGATTTAAGGGTACATTTCTAATGTTAGCGTATTGGCGACTGTTGATTCATCTTGGCTGTGCAATGCCGTTCGGCTGGTTGGGGTATGGCATTCTCACTGAAAATGCCTATATTTTTGGCAGCGATCCAGTGAAAGAGATCGAACATTTTCTAGGCTATACGGCATTGATTATCTTTTTTGTGATGTTTGGGCTGGGGATTTTGCTGCAACTGCTTGGGAAAAACCACTATCAAATTTTACGCCGTCCGCTCGGTTTGTGGGCGTTTGCGTGGGCAGGGCTGCATATCGGCTGTTATCTTTGGTTGGATTTAGGGTTGGATATTACCCTTTTTAGCCACGAAATTACTCGCCGCCCTTATTTACTAATGGGATTTCTCGCGTTTGTGATTTTAAGTATAATGGCACTCACATCGTTACCCCGTTTAAAACAAAAACTGGGTAAATATTGGGGGAGAGTGCATCAACTTGCCTATGTGGCATTAGTGCTTGCGGTGATTCATTACTACCAGTCGGTGAAAAGTATCAGTTTCGGGGCGGTGGTGATGACAAGCGGGGTGATGATCATTATTTTTTGGAAGTACGCTTATCCCTATTTTATCAGGCTGATTAGCCGTTTGACTTCATAAAGGAGCTGCAATGTCAAAATCGCTTCCAAAAATTCTTTCTGTTTCCACCTTAGCGAAGGGAAATGTTTTTCATATTCAATCCGTTGATTTACGTTTTTCTAATGGTGAACAACGCACTTACGAACGCCTCAAGCCCGGCAAATTGCCTTCCGTGATGATTGTCCCGATTCATCAAAATGAATTGGTAATGATTAAAGAATATGCGGTCGGGCCGGAACGCTACGAACTTACTTTTCCTAAAGGCAAGGTTGATGAAGGAGAAAGCCCAGAACAAAGTGCAAACCGAGAGTTACGCGAGGAAGTTGGATTTGCTGCGGGTAAACTGACATTACTACGCTCACTCTATTCCAGCCCCAGCCATATGTTTGGGTTGATGCACGTGTTTGTGGCAGAAGATTTGTACCCTTCACCGCTGGCATCGGGCGATGAGCCCGAACCGTTGGAAGTGGTACGTTTTCCCCTGTCGGAGATTGACCGATTACTAGCCGATCCCGATTTTGCCGAATCCCGCAATTTAGCGGCGCTGTTTTTACTCAAGGCATATTTAGCTGCACGGTAAGAGTACAAGCGGTCAATTTGCAGATTTTGTTTGCAAACCGACCGCTTGTTTAAGTTTAGGGCTTTCTTGCCAACATTGTGGCAAATTGCAGTTTGATCCGATTGCCCTGTGCATCGGTTTTGTGTAATTCACCGACATTCTCGTTATATTTAATCAGTTCCCACCCTTGATAATACTGCTTTAATTCACCGCTTTTAAAGGTGAACGAAAACGGCATTGGGCAAGGGTATTCCGCCGTGTCCATTGCGCACACAATTAAATTATAGCCGCCGCTTTTGGTGTGTTGTTGCATATCGGCAATAATGTGCGGAATACGCTCACGTTGAAGAAACATCATTACAACGGTGGAGATAATCAGATCAAATTCACCTGTCAGAGTGGCTTGGTTGATGTCATAAATGCCGGTGTGAAGCCGCTGCGTCTGTTCTTGTTCAATAATGCGGTTTAAAAATTGAATACTGTCCGGATTGTGATCGAGTGCCGTTACCTCAAAGCCTTTTAGGTTTAAATAGAGCGTATTGCGTCCCCGCCCGCAGCCGAGATCGAGGGCGTGCCCCTGCTGAAGATACGGCATTGCGTTCAGCACTTCCGAGTGGGTTGGTGTGAGGTGATATTTTTTCGCAAAGTAATCTTCCGCGCGGCAATAAAAGGCTAACTGGCATTGCAGATCGTCAGTAAGCGCCGTTATTTTATGCCACACTTGCGGGGCGACAAGGGGGAGCTGATGGTTGGCGTCAAGCACTGTTTCACTGATGATCTCGCCGGATTCATTGAGTTCGTCATACTTCAATGCACCTTTTAGGACGGTTAATTTTGCCCAAGTACCGACTTTCGTATTGTGCTTTTCTTGAAACATTTGGGGTAACGTATCGGCGTGCCAGACGGGCAACTGCTTATAGCAAATTAAATCTTGCATTGTATTATCCTGTGATAAGGGGAAAGTATAGGGCAATTTTACCCTTTTCTGATCGGCTCACAATAAAAAACCGACTAAAATAGTCGGTCTTTTTATTTGCTTTGATATATATCAAAGGGAAAGCGTTTTAAATTGGCGGGCGAAATAGACTAACGCATCGTCCGTTTTCACTTGAATATCGGTCAGTTTGACAAAAAAGACCGAATGCGTGCCGACGCTATGGCTGTCAATGATGTAGCCTTGCAATGCGGACACGGCATCTTTGAGGATAGGTTGGCGGCTGTCGCTCTCTTGCCAAATATCCCATTCAAACCGCTCGTCCATTGTGCTGTCTAACATTCCAGCGAAATGTTTTGCCAACGCTTCGTGTTGCGGGTTCAGTACGTTGATACACACTTTGCCGTTTTGCTTGATAATGTCGTGCAGGGTACTGCTTTGATTGACGCAAAACAATAGTGTAGGCGGTGTATCGGTTACCGAACAGACGGACGATATGGTGATGCCGACTTTACCGGCGCAGCCGTTGCTGGTAACAATGCTGACGGCAGCGCACAGATGTGCCATTGCCTCGCGGAATTGATAGGAAAAGGGGGAAATGTCAGCCATAATTTATCCTTATAGTTTCCAAATAACGTGGCATTGGCGGTCTTCGGCGTCGTGAGAAATCAGGAAGCGAGCGAAAATATCGTCCATTTCGTCGTTCTCATTCACTAAGCCGACCCACACCTCTGCAAAGGCATCGGGGTCGATCAACACGCCGATTTCTTCGTCCCAGTTATCGCCGGTTTCGACCATTTCGACTGCGCCACGCGCCTCAAACTGTAAGTTGAACAGCAGAATATCGGCAGGGTCGAGATGTTCGCCCGCCATTTCCAAAAAGGTGTCGTAAGCGATGTCGATAGCTTCATAGGGCGTTAATTTTGTGCTCATAGTTTCTCCTAGTCTATGGGTTATGTTGCTTTGTGGCAAATAACAAGCGGTTAGATGGTATGCTTTTTTAGCAAAATCAGCCGACCCAGATAAATTTAGCGATAAACAGTAGCGATACCACCGTCACCGGTGCGTTGATCTCTTTTAGTCTGCCGGTACAGAGTTTCATTACACAGTAGCTGATAAAGCCGAATGCGATCCCTTCGGTAATGGAATAGGTAAACGGCATCATTGCGGTGGTAATAAATGCCGGCGTAGCTTCGGTGAGATCGTCCCATTTGACTTCAATTAAACTGGACGCCATTAAAATGCCGACAAACACCAACGCACCGGCGGTGGCATAAGGCGGTACAACCGCGGCAAGCGGCGAGAAGAAAATGGTGAGTAAAAAGAGGAGACCGACTACGATGGCGGTTAAGCCGGTACGTCCGCCGACCGAAACACCGGAGCCGCTTTCAATGTAGGTACTGATTGCCGATGTGCCCATATACGACCCTGCCATTGCGCTGATGCTATCCACATACAAGGCTTGTTTCATTTTCGGGAAACGCCCCGTTTTATCGGCAATGCCCGCTTTGTTGGTCACGGCAATCAGCGTGCCGGAGGAGTCGAATAGGTTCACCAACATAAAGGAGAAGATAATGTCGAGCAGGGCAGTATCCAATGCACCGACAATATCGACTTGCCCGACAACCGCTTCCAGACTTGGCGGCGTTGAAATAACACCGTTAAAGGTTACGCTCGGGTCAAAGATTAATGCCAAGCCGGTGATGACGACAATAGACACTAACACGCCTGAGTGAATGCCTTTGGCGCTTAAAACCACAATGATAAAGAAGCCTAAAATCCCCATTAGCACTTTCGGATCGTGCAACTCGCCCAAGGCGACCAACGTTGCCGGATTAGCGACCACCAAGCCCATATTTTTAAAGCCGATCAAGGCGATAAACAAGCCGATACCTGCCCCGATCCCGACCCGTAAACCGAGGGGAATGGCGGACATAAACCAGTAACGCACTTGCAGTAAGGTGAGCAGAAAAAGCCCGACCGAGCCCCAAAAAATCGCGCCCATTCCAATCTGCCAAGAGTAACCGAGTTTTTGCACCACCACAAAGGCGAAAAAGGCGTTTAACCCCATTGCCGGCGCAAGGGCAATCGGCAAGTTACTGAATAAACCCATTGCGATTGTACCGAATGCGGCGATCAGACAGGTGGTAACAAACACCACTTGGCTGTCCATTCCCGCCACGCCTAAAATAGACGGATTGACGAACACGATATACACCATTGTGAAAAAGGTGGTAATACCGGCAACCACTTCGGTTTTCACACTGGTTTGCTTTTGTTTGAGTTGAAAGAGTTTGTCTAACATTCTTGTTCCTTTAGTTATCTAACACGATTTTTAAGAGTTCGACGGCAAGGAACGCCAAGCTGAAACGTTGCTCGTCCGCTACCGTCCAAAATTGCACAGTAGCGTCGTTTTTCTCAAGTAACTGGCTGATTTGTAGCGCATTTTGGCGGTCATCGTCATTTTCGCCGTTTTTAACCGGCGTGATAATTTGCTCAAGGTTAACGTTTAACCACGCCTGTTGCTGCCACTGCTCGCTCAACGTATAGCTGTCTATCGGGTAGTTTGATTGTACCGTTACCATTTGCGATACGCCGTAAAAGACCGGCACTTGTACCGAATGAAAGGTCAGACAAGCGGTCAGTTGCGGCAAGACTTTTGCAAATTGCAATTCAAACGCACGGGAAAACGGCAGCTTCGCTTCTTCACCTTGTACATTTGCCGGTACGGTATCGAACGCAACACGGGCGGTGTCTGCATCAAGGGGAATACCATTTAATAGTTGAGCGGTTTGTCCTGCCAGCTCACGCACTTTTTCATCACCAAAATAGGCGGACGGTAATAACGAGCTGACAAAAATATGTGTCAACGGCTGATCCAGTAAAGGCTTTAACGCTAAGGCAAGTTGGCTGACTTGCGGATTGGCAAGGGCTACGATATTGCGTTCCCGCATATTTTCGATCGCTTCGTTATTCACACTTGGCACAATGACCGGCACATCGCCGATTAAAGCACTGATACCGTATAAATCTAAAATAATGCAGCCGGCTTGCACGGCACTTGCCAGCACTTCCGCTTGCGCCATTTTGCCGGCAAATAAAACGTGGCTGAATTGCGACCAATCCACATCGTCCAACGGAATTTGGGCGACGGCTTTTGTGCCGAAGCGCAGGGAGTGTTCTTCCCCAAAATGTTCCAGTTCAACGGCGGAAATTTGCGCAATATTGAGCGTACTGTTTTCTAAGGCTTCGAGGAGTTTTTCAGCCAATAAAAAATCGGCTGCGATTGCTAAATGGAGATTTGCCATTTTTTCGATCTCTTGTCAAAATAAAAACGGATTTTACTCTGTTTTAACAATGATTGCGAAAGGAAAAACCGTGACACCTGCGATTAATTTACTTAAAAAACAAAAAATTGCATTTCAACTTCACCCCTACGATCACGACCCGAACAATACGAATTTCGGGCAAGAGGTGGTCGAGAAGCTCGGCTTAAATGCCGATCAAGTATTTAAGACCTTGCTGGTTGCCGAAAACGGCGATCAGAAAAAATTAGCGGTGATGGTTGTTCCGGTGTCAAAAATGTTAAATCTGAAACGGGCAGCCCAAGCGTTAGGCGTGAAAAAGGTGGAAATGGCGGAGAAAACGATTGCCCAGAAAACCACCGGCTATTTGCTGGGTGGCATTAGCCCGCTTGGGCAAAAAAAGCGTTTGACGACGGTGATCGACCAATCGGCGCAACAGTTTGCGAGCGTGTTTGTTTCCGGCGGTAAGCGGGGGCTGGATATAGAGCTGAACGCCCAAGATTTAGCCGTGCTGACGGGCGCCATTTTTGCGGAGATTAGTGAATAGATCGAACAATTTAAAGGATAGCCAAAGAGCAAAGAAAGCCCATTTTCAATCATTTGAGATTATGGTATAGTTCGCACTTTAGTAATTGGCTTCTCATTCTCATTTGTTGAGGGGCGCTTAGCCCATAAATCAAAATGGCAAAACAAGATTCAGATTGTATTACGCTTGATCTGTTCGCATCAATGCCAAAAGTTGGGCGACCACGCACCAATCCCCTTAGTCGAGAGCAACAAGTCCGCATCAACAAACGTAATCAACTAAAACGAGATCGTTCTTCGGGATTAAGGCGTGTTGAGCTTAAACTACACTCGGATTTGGTGAATGCATTGGCACAGGAGGCCCGTTTAAAAGGGCTGTCTCGTGGACAATTGATCGAAATGATTTTAACGAATTATATCAATGATTAACCCATTGATTTTTAATATAAATAGGTAACTTAAATGGCTGTTGTCGGTTTATTTTACGGTAGTGATACCGGAAACACAGAAAATATCGCAAAAATGATCCAAAAGAAATTGGGCGAAAATTTAGTCGATATTCGTGATATTGCAAAAAGCACCCAAGAAGATATTGAAGCCTATGATTTTCTGCTTTTCGGTATCCCGACTTGGTATTATGGTGAATCTCAAGCGGATTGGGACGATTTTATGCCAACCCTGAAAGAAATTGATTTTACTGGCAAAATTGTCGGTATTTTCGGTTGCGGAGACCAAGAAGATTACGCCGAATATTTTTGCGATGCAATGGGGACAATCCGAGATATTGTCGAACCAAACGGCGCAACTTTGGTCGGATTATGGCCGACAGAAGGCTACACTTTTGAAGTCTCGCAAGCCTTAGTTGATGAAAATACCTTTGTCGGTCTCTGTATTGACGAAGATCGCCAACCGGAATTAACCGAAGAGCGTGTAAGTCGTTGGTGTAAACAAATTTTTGATGAAATGTATTTAGCCGAATTAGCGTAAACCAGCAGGAGGCAAAAATGTCTGAAGAAAATACGAAATTATTAAAAAGCGTCGGGCTGAAGGTAACCGAACCGCGCTTGACCATTCTTGAATTGATGCAAAACACCCGAGAAACCCTTCAACATTTTGCGGCTGAGGATATTTATAAATTACTGTTAGAGCAAAAATCCGAAATTGGCTTGGCAACGGTTTACCGTGTGTTAAATCAATTTGAGGAAGTGGGCATTTTGACCCGCCATAATTTTGATGCAAACAAAGCGGTCTATGAATTAAACTACAATCACCAACACGACCATATTATCTGTATGGACTGCGGTAAAGTGTTTGAGTTTAAAGATTCCGAAATCGAACGCCGCCAGCGTGAAATTAGCCAACAGCACGGTATTGAACTGGCAAATCACAGTTTGTATTTGTACGGCAAATGTAGCAACATTCAAAAATGTGATGAAAAAGAGAAAAAATAACCTAACCTCTTTTCGTTTTTCTTTCTAACAAGCGGTGAGATTTTGCCAATTTTGTGTAAAATCTCACCGCTTACGTCTATTAATTGAAATACAATGACAGAAACCACTTCACAACCCGTTGCGGCAAGAGTCCGCCAACCGAGAAAAATTTCACCGTTTTGGCTGTTGCCGATCGTCGCTTTTGCGATCGGCGCTTTACTGTTTTTCCAAATTCTCAAAGAGCAGGGCGAGAAAATCACCATTCGTTTTAAAGAGGGAGACGGGATTACCGCCGGCAAAACGATGATCCGCTATCAAGGCTTGCAGATCGGGCAGGTGAAGAAAGTCTATTTTGTTAATGATCTGAAAGAAGTGCAGATTGAAGCGGAGATCAACCCTGAAGCGAAATCGGTCTTGAAGGAAGGCACGAAATTCTGGCTGGTTAAACCCAGCGCTTCGTTAGCAGGGGTGTCGGGGTTAGACGCGTTAGTATCGGGGAATTACATCACCTTGCTCCCGACTGACGAGAGTGAAGCAAAGAACCGCTATGATTTCATTGCAGAGGAAGAACCGCCGGCGATTACGGTAACGGACGGCGATTTGCTGGTGAGGCTTGTGTCGGACGATCTCGGCTCGATCACAGTTGGGGCAAGCGTTTACTTCCGCAAAGTGCCGGTCGGCAACATTGCCGATTACCGCTTCACCCACGATCAAAAGAAAGTTGAAATTGACGTGGTGATCGACAAAAAATATGCCAACTTAGTCAAAAAAGCGAGCCATTTCTGGAACATCAGCGGGGTGAATATCAATGCCGGCTTGGCAGGGCTGAATGTTGAGGTCGATAGCTTGGCTTCGGTGGTGCAAGGGGCAGTTGCCTTTGACTCGCCGGACGACTCACCGGCGGCGGCACAAGGGCAAAAATTTGCCTTATTTGAAAATTTAAAGGCGGCGTTGCGTGGCACGGAAGTGAAAGTGAATATTCCGATTGCACCTAATTTAAAAGTGAACGAAACGCCCGTCTATTATCAAAATTTGCAAATTGGGGTGTTGTCGCAACTTGAAATGCCAACGGCAAATGCCACAGAAAACCCTGAGGCTGAAAGTACGCCGAAAGGAATGTTACAGGGGACATTGTTGATCGACCCGAATCATCTCGATCTGCTGCGTAGCGGCTCGCATATTTTGTTGCGTGAACCCCGCTTTGATTTAAACAAAGAGCAAATCAGCAAAATCGGCGAATTGTTCCGTGGCATTTATTTTGATATTAAAGCAGGCAAAGGTGAGCCGCAACGCCATTTTACCGTAGAACGCGAATCGGATTATTTGCTTAACCTGCCGAATGTGCTGGCACTGACCTTAACTGCGCCGAAAGCCTATGGCGTGGAGCAAGGGCAGGGCATTTATTACAATGATGTGCAGGTCGGGGAGATTTTAAAACGTCGATTAAGTATTGAAAATGTTACCTTTGAGGCGATTATCTTCCCAAATTACCGCCATTTAATCGCAGGGAATACCCAATTTATCGCTATTTCCAACGTAGATGTGTCCGTTGGGTTAGACGGTTTGCGTATCCACTCCGGTTCACCGAGTGAATGGCTTAAAGGGGGTATCCGTATTCTGCCGCATAAGCCGAGCGGCGAGCCGAAAACCCGTTATCCGCTTTATAAAAATGCCGAGAATGCCGAAGCTGGTATTGTAAACGATGATAAACGCCCGACGCTCACGCTAACTGCCACAGAGTTATCCGGGATTGATAAAGGCTCGCTGGTGCTGTTCCGCCAGTTCCAAATCGGTGAAGTATTGAATATCCGCCCGCAAAAAAATCAATTTAGTGTTGATCTCTATATTGATCCGAAACATCGACATTTGGTGGGCGACACCAGCCGATTTTGGATTGAACCGGCGGTGCAGGTCGATCTCTCCGGCAACGGTTTAAAAGTGCAAGCCTCGCCGTTAATGCGCAGTTTAAAAGGGGCGATCAGCGTCGATAATCACGGCAGTAAAGGCAATAAAACCCTTTACGCCAGTTATGCGAAAGCAACTTCTGGCAATACCTATTTGACCCTGTTTGCCAAAGATGGCTCGAAATTAAGCAAAGGTATGCCGATTAAATATATGGGGCTGACGGTCGGCACGGTCGAAAGGTTACAACTGGACAATGCAAAAAAACAGATTAAAGCGACCGCTTACATTGAAGGGCAGTACTACCCGCTGATTGCTAAATCGGGCAGCCGATTCAGTGCTGTTTTCCCTGAAATTGACACAACCGGCGTGAAAAATCTTGATGCGGTTGTACAAAATTACCTGAACGTTGAGGTGGGCGGCGGTGAGCGTAAAACTCAGTTTCAAATTGCCGATACGGATACGGCAAAAACCTTATATGGCAACGGTTTTCCGATTATCGTAGAAACCAGCGATGCCAACGGTATTACCCCGCAAGCGCCGGTAATGTATCGTGGAATGCAGGTGGGCAGCGTGCAGCGTTTGAGCTTGAGCGAGCTAGGCGATCGGGTGCTTATTCACCTGCGGATTGCGAATCAATATAAGCATTTGGTGCGTAAAAATAGTGAATTTTGGGCATCGTCCGGCTATACTATGGACATCAGTTTGAGTGGGGCAAGTATTAACTCCGGCACAATGTCGCAACTGTTGAACGGAGGCATTACTTTCTCTACACCGTCCGGCAGAGTGGTTCAGCCGCAAGCCGAACCTAACCGCCGATTCCGCTTACAACGTAAAACACCTGATGAAGCGTCAAGCTGGGATCAGGGTGTTGCGGAGTAAGTTTTATTAATGTGATTCCTAATGGAGAACTCAATATGAAAAATGCAATAAAATTTGGTTTAACGGCACTTGCCTGTTTAATGTTGGCAGCCTGCGGAAGCAGCGGCGGTGGCAGTAATGATACTGAAATCACAGCAAAAGATCCGAAAACAAATAAAACGCTAAGCTCCCTTGACGGTAAAACCGAGAAATCACAACCGGAAAAAGGCGATGTAACACAATTATCTAATGCCACAGGTAATGTGATAGTGCGTAAATTACAAGATGAAGATGTTAAGGTGAGTTATGCTCCGCAAACGAACGGTTCAATGGCTGAAATTGAGGTAGAAGGTAAAAAAATCCCTACCATCTTTCCGGGATTTTATGGAGGATGGATGCATATTGGATCACTTCAAGTTTGTTGCGGTAACTATAGCTATGTCCGCTTTGGAAGTGTAGATGGCGGGATGATAAATGATCAAGCTGTAGACTCTTATATTTTCTACAATGGTAGTACGACAAAAGATATGCCGACGTCTGGCACGGCGACATATAATGGTGGTTTACTGCTCACAGCAAATGAGCACCCGGCTTTTAACGATGATGACTGGAAAACCGGACAATCCGCTTTCCAAGCAGATTTTGGCTCAAAACAGCTTACGGGTAACTTCAATGTAGAGGGATTAGCTCCGATTACTGTTAAGGCTAAAATTGAGGGAAATGGTTTTAACGGACAAGCCACTTCTGCCGGTTTTTCAAAAGCTGCTGATTTAGAAGGTAAATTCTACGGCCCTAAAGCGCAAGAGCTCGGCGGTTTATTTGAAGAGAAAGCCGGTAAATCGTGGGGTGGCGCTTTCGGAGCTAAACAGTAGCCTTTTTCTACATTTATAACAAGCTAGATCATTATAATTATAGGGACGCCACGTCGGCGTCCGTTATAAAATCACACAATGTTAAGATTTTATGAAACGGACGCAAGCATTGCTTCTCTACATTATGTGCAGATAGTCAAGTTTGTTGAGCTAAGGCATAACATTGATTTCTATTTAACAAGCGGTGGGTTTGCAGGAAATTTTTGCAACCCCACCGCTTGCTTATTTGAGGCATTCAACATAAGTGGGAGAAATGGATTATTAAAAATATTCATAATGATCTTGAAAATTATGAAGTTGCATAATGCAGAAAAAGACGTATGCTTCTATTCAAGCGTTTAGCCGTCTAAATGGCTAAAATAATGAACAACATCATATTTAGGAGTATTACAATGACAACATTCCATATCCTCGGTTTTCCTCGTGTCGGTGCAAAGCGTGAACTGAAATTTGCCCAAGAGCGTTATTGGCGGCAAGAAATCAGTGAGCAGGATTTATGCGATCTTGCCCGTGCGTTGCGGGAAAAAAACTGGCAGCATCAAGCGCAAGCCAATGCTGATTTTGTAGCAGTCGGTGATTTCACTTTTTACGATCATATTTTAGATTTGCAAGTGGCGACCGGTTCTATCCCTGCTCGTTTCGGCTTTGACAGCCAAAATCTCACCCTTGACCAATATTTCCAACTCGCACGGGGAAACAAAACCCAGTTTGCGATTGAGATGACCAAATGGTTCGACACCAACTATCACTACCTTGTCCCGGAGTTCACCAAAGCGACCCAATTCAAAGCTAATCCGGCGCATTATGTGAATCAAATTCGGGAAGCGAAAGCGTTAGGCTTAAAGGTTAAACCAGTGATTGTCGGACCTTTAACGTTCTTATGGCTCGGCAAAGAGAAAGGGCAAGCCTTTAACCGCTTTGAATTATTAACCCAATTAGTGCTGGTTTATCGTGAAATTTTAGAGGCGCTTGCCGCAGAAGGCGCAGAGTGGATTCAAATTGATGAACCTGCCTTAGCCTTGGATTTGCCGACAGAGTGGTTGGAAGCCTATCAAGCTGTCTATGCTGAATTGAGTAATGTCAATGCTAAATTATTGCTTGCCACCTATTTCGGCTCGGTTGCAGAACACGCCGATTTACTCAAAAACTTGGCGGTGGACGGTTTACACCTTGATTTAGTGCGTGCGCCGCAACAATTAGCTGCCTTTGCCGATTACGATAAAGTGCTGTCTGCCGGTGTGATTGACGGGCGTAATATTTGGCGGGCAAACCTGAATAGCGTGCTTGACGTGCTTGAACCACTTAAAGCCAAACTCGGCGAGCGTTTGTGGATTGCACCAAGTTGTTCATTATTGCATACACCGTTTGATTTAAGTGTCGAAACGCAGTTAAAAGCTCAAAACGGCGATCTGTATGAGTGGCTAGCCTTCACCTTGCAAAAAGTGGACGAATTAAATGTGCTGAAAACGGCGTTAGACCAAGGTCGCGCCGCAGTAGCAGACGCCCTTGCCGCCAGCCAAGCCGCTGCGGATAGACGGGCAAATTCCAGCGTAATTCACCGTCCTGACGTAGCAGCGCGTTTGGCAAATCTACCGCAGAATGCCGACCAGCGCCAATCGCCGTTTAGCGAGCGGATTAAGTTGCAAAATGCGTGGCTCAAGTTACCGCTTTTCCCGACTACCACCATCGGTTCTTTCCCACAAACGAAGGAAATCCGCTTGGCGAGAGCCGCTTTCAAGAAAGGCGATTTGAGCCTTGAGAATTACGAAGCGGCAATGAAGAAAGAGATCGAATATGTGGTGCGTGAGCAGGAAAAATTGGATTTGGACGTGCTGGTGCACGGCGAAGCGGAACGCAACGATATGGTGGAGTATTTCGGTGAATTGCTGGACGGTTTTGCCTTTACCAAATTTGGCTGGGTGCAAAGTTACGGTTCACGCTGCGTCAAACCGCCGGTCATTTACGGCGATGTCTCCCGTCCGACGCCGATGACGGTACGTTGGTCGCAATATGCCCAAAGCCTCACTCAAAAAGTGATGAAAGGAATGCTGACCGGACCGGTAACGATTTTACAATGGTCGTTCGTGCGTAATGATCTGCCGCGTGCCACAGTGTGTAAACAGATTGCAGTCGCGTTGTCGGACGAAGTTGCAGATCTCGAAAAAGCCGGCATTAAGGTTATCCAAATTGACGAGCCGGCAATCCGTGAAGGTTTACCGCTCAAGCGGGCGGATTGGGACGCTTATTTGCAATGGGCGGGCGAAGCGTTTCGTTTAAGTTCAATGGGCTGCCAAGACGATACCCAAATTCACACCCATATGTGCTATTCGGAATTTAACGATATTCTGCCGGCAATTGCTGCTTTAGATGCTGATGTGATCACAATCGAAACCTCACGTTCCGATATGGAATTGCTCACTGCCTTTGGTGATTTCCAATACCCGAACGACATCGGGCCGGGCGTGTACGATATTCACAGCCCACGCGTGCCGAGTGCCGAAGAGATCGAACATTTATTGCGTAAAGCCTTAAATGTTGTGCCGAAAGAACGTTTGTGGGTGAATCCGGATTGCGGCTTAAAAACCCGTGGCTGGCAGGAAACCATTGCTCAATTACAAGTAATGATGGACGTAACTAAAAAATTGCGTGCCGAGTTGGCGTAATTCAGCCTAGCCAATATCTAAAAAAACGTATTAGAAATCTAGGGACGTACGGCGTGCGTCCCTGAAATACGTTCCAAATCCTGTTTTATTCCATTACGACATCATTGAATTTTGCAAAGAATCGTAGAAAACTGCCCGCTTGCCCTTGTATTTCAGCAATTTAACGCCATATAAATCACTCATTTTTAATAAGGAACGATTATGGCACTTAATTTAGACGCAATTTCATTAGAGAGCGTAGAAGCACAGGGCGGCTACGGGATTGGTTTACAAATCGGGCAACAGTTGCTCGGCAGTGGCTTAGATCTTGAGTTGGACGCAGTATTCAAAGGGATTTTTGATGTGTTAAACGAAAATCAGCCGGCGCTAGACATCAATGTAGTAACGAAAGCATTGCAGGCGTTGCAACAACGTGCGGAAGCGAACAGAGCGGAAGCCTTTAAAGCGTTGGAAGCAGAAGGGCAGGCCTTTTTAGCGGAAAATAAAAAACACGCAACGGTGAAAGAAACTGAAAGTGGCTTACAATATGAAATTTTAACCGAAGGGACAGGCAAAGTGCCGGCAAAAACCGATAAAGTGCGGGTGCATTACACCGGTTCTTTAATTGACGGCACGGTATTTGACAGCTCCGTCCAACGTGGCACGCCGGCAGAATTTCCGGTAAACGGCGTGATTGCCGGCTGGATTGAAGCCTTAACAATGATGCCTGTCGGTTCAAAATGGCGTTTAACCATTCCGCATCAATTAGCCTATGGTGAACGAGGTGCGGGCGCATCTATTCCGCCATTTAGCACGCTGATTTTTGAAGTGGAATTATTGGATATTCTTTAATTGCATATTTAGGCTAAAAACCGACCGCTTGGTCGGTTTTTTTATGCGGATTAGATATAACTGATAATGTGAAAACACAGCGCATAAAAACCGAGAAAGGCTAAGATCAGCAGCCCTCGGGCGAGGTTTTGATGTGTTTTGTGCACTTTGTAGAGAATACCTGCCACAGTAAGCAAAACAAAGGGGTAAACCCAAAATGTGATGGAAAACAGATCGATCTGCGTGGCGGTTAATTGCGGGTGTTCGGAAAATTTGGGCGAGACTAATAACGCTAACGGCCATAGGCTGCTTGGTAAGCAGAATAACGCTAATGCCCAACTAAACGGTGAAAAATGAGATTGCATTTTTTCCTCAACAGGACGGGATAATAGAACGACAGGATTATGCCATAAATCCGTGCCGGTTTGGCACTACCAAATCACAAAGCCGAGAAATAAATCTGATAGTTAAAACCAACCAAAGCCTTATCCCCTTGGGTGAAATTGTTGATGCAAGGCTTTCAAACGGGCTTTTGCCACCTGTGTATAAATTTGGGTGGTGGAGAGATCGCTATGCCCCAGCAGCATTTGTACTACCCTTAAATCTGCGCCGTGATTAACCAAATGGGTGGCGAAGGCGTGGCGTAAAACGTGGGGCGAGAGTTTGTCGCTCTCAATGCCGGCGAGCAGGGCGTAATATTTGATCCGATGCCAAAAAGTTTGGCGGGTCATCTGTTTCCCCAAGCGGCTGGGGAACACCACGTCCGATTGGGCATTATTCAGCAAAGCAGCCCGTCCATATTCAAAAAATTGATTGATCCAATAGCTCGCTTCCTCGCCTAATGGTACAAGCCGTTCTTTGTCGCCTTTACCGATAATACGCACTACCCCCTGCCGCAAACTTAAATTACCCGTAGTGAGCGAAACCAGCTCGCTTACTCGCAGCCCCGTGGCGTAAAGTAGCTCCAGCATCGCTTTATCCCGCAGTTCGAGCGGGTCTTGGGTATTCGGTACATTGAGGAGATCCGAAACCTGTTCTTCACTTAACGATTTAGGCAAATGTGCCGGCTTGCGTGGCGAAATAAGCGTGGCACTTGGGTCGTCCTGACGGTATTTTTCCAAACATAAAAAGCGGAAAAATTTGCGTAAGCAGCTTAACATTCGTGCCGAACTACTTGCTTTATAACCTTGCGTTAAGCGTTCCCCCAAAAAATGTTGTAGATCGGTGCTGTCCAGCGTTAAAAATTGCTGCGGAGTATTTTGCCAAGCGGCAAAGGCGGTTAAATCCAAACGATAAGAGGCGAGCGTGTTTTGAGATAGCCCGTGTTCTTGCCACAGACTATCCAAAAATTGTTCCATAATCGGATCGAGGGTTTTCATACAAGCGGTCGGTTATGCGTCAAAATGTGCAACGGTTATTTGAGCAGATCTTCGTTTTTAGCGTGATTCCATTTGCCCATTTTTTTGTCCATATATTGAAAATGTTCGTTGGTAAACGTGCCTTGTGCGCAGGTGATTTTATCGCGGCGGGCATTGACGCTTTTCCCCTCCAACGCTTGATTTAGGGTAACGGGACCGGTGAGGTGAAATACGCCGCCGTCGATCTTCCGTTGTTCAATATTGTCGATGATGATCGCCAACGTCTCTTTTAAAAATGGGTTGCCTTTTTCGCTGGCTAAGAAAAAATTGGTGTATTTGTCGCGGCGGGTAATCACCACTTCGCTGTCGTCTTGATCAATGATAGAGGCTAAATTCCAAACTAAATGCCCGTCAATATCCATATACACGCCGCCTTCTTGGTAGAGGGTGAAAATCCGCCAAAAATCCGCTTGGGCAGCACCGTCCGTGAGCTGTTGGTAAGCGTGGAACGTGCGGGCATCGGCATTGGCTTGGAGATAGGCTTCCCGTGCTTCTGTGCTGACATAGCGATAGTCGTAATTTAATGAAAGCAGACGGTTTAAGAGGTAATTGCAATAGACCGGCAGTGTTACCCGATTACTGTAATTGGTTTGCCAAATGGTTTTGGTGATGCGACTTGGCTGACTGGGCGTGATTTTCGCCGCACTAAATTCAGGGATTGTGAAGCGTTTTTGAGGAAAAAGAGCGTGAAAGCCGTAGCTGGCTATTTTCACACAATTTCCTAAAAGCCGTAGTAAACCGTTTGCCACAACGATTATCGGTTCGTATTTTACTTTTTTTACCATTATGATCGCAGAGTTGCCAAAGAGAGACGCTACTTTAGCATTTTATGCCGCCCAAAAAAAGCAAACCGTAAGCGTTAAGTGATGTTTGCCTTAATCTTTTTGGTAAAAAATCCACGAAACTGACCGCTTGCACCAAACCAAAGGGTTCAGTAGAATGGCACTCTTTAATTTTTTAATGTTCATTGAGGACACAATATGTTTGGAAAAGGCGGCTTAGGCGGTTTGATGAAGCAAGCTCAGCAAATGCAAGAGCGTATGCAAAAGATGCAAGAGGAGATCGCACAACTTGAAGTAACGGGCGAATCGGGGGCAGGTTTAGTCAAAATTACCATTAACGGGGCGCATAATTGTCGTCGGCTTGAAATCGATCCTTCGCTGATGGAAGATGACAAAGAGATGTTGGAAGATCTGATTGCGGCGGCATTTAACGATGCGGTACGCCGTGCCGATGAAATGCAAAAAGAAAAAATGGCATCTGTTACCGCCGGTATGCCGTTACCGCCGGGAATGAAGTTTCCTTTCTAGTCTTGATTGAACGGCATTACGCCGTTCTGTTCTATGCTGATGTTCAATTCAAGTTTATGCAAACAAGCCCTTTACTCGAAAATTTAATGGACGCCCTACGGGTATTACCGGGGGTCGGCCCGAAATCCGCCCAACGTATGGCGTATCACTTATTGCAACGTAACCGCAGTGGCGGTGCGAATTTGGCAAAGGCATTGAGTGAGGCGATGAGCCATATCGGGCATTGCCAATCGTGCCGTACGTTTACTGAAGAAGAGGAATGCGCAATTTGCCAAAATCCCCGCCGCCAAATGAGCGGGCAGCTTTGTATTGTCGAGTTACCGTCCGATATTCCGGCGATTGAGCAGACGGGGCAATTTTCAGGGCGTTATTTTGTGTTGATGGGGCATTTGTCGCCATTAGACGGCATTGGCCCACGGGAAATCGGCTTGGATCTGTTGCAGCAACGGTTGGAGCAGGAGTCGTTCCACGAGGTGATTATTGCGATTAACCCGACGATTGAAGGGGAAGCGACAACCAATTATATTGCCGAAATCTGCCAGTTTCATAATGTCAAAGTCAGTCGCATTGCGCACGGCATTCCGTTCGGTAGTGCGTTGGAAATGGTGGACGGTACAACCCTTACCCAATCGTTTGCGGATCGGCGGGATATTAGCTTAAACCTCTAATCAGCGTTTTTGCCATAGCTTATCTTCCTGCCCTCGCCATAAGCGTTGGATATTATCGTGGTGGCGATAAATCAGTAAGCAGCACACCAACGCAACGGGGAAAGTAAATGCCGGTTGCACCCACCAAATATAGAAAGCGGCGGTCAAAGCGGTTACTACTGCGGCTAATGACGAGTAACCGAAAAGTAAAAAGACGGCAAGCCAAGTGAGTAAGCTGATACCTGCGACCACAGGGCTAATCGCCAAGATCGCACCAAAGGCGGTGGCAACCCCTTTACCGCCTCGAAAGCGGAAGAAAATCGGAAAAATATGACCTAAGCAGGCGGCGAGGGCGATAAAACCAATCGATGAGGCGGGGAGTGCCAAATGAAATCCGAGTGCAACGGGCAGCATTCCTTTTAATAAATCCGCCAACAACACACCTAACGCCGAGAGTTTGCCGCCGACCCGCAGCACATTAGTTGCACCGGGGTTATGCGAACCGTTTTCTCTCGGATCGGGCAAATCGGCGAGGTGGCAAAAAATAACGGCACTGGAAATAGAGCCGAGCAAATACGCCGCGAAAATGAGTAAACAAGCGGTAGTATTCATAGATTTCCCCTTATTTGTTTGAACAAATATGATATATTCTACCGCAACTTTCGAAAAGGAAAATAAGGAAGATCCGATGAGCGATAAAGTTTTCATTTCCGAGCTAACTGCCTTTGCCACCATTGGTGCTTACGATTGGGAACATACCATTAAACAGCGCCTTGTGTTTGATATTGAAATGGCGTGGGATTTTCAGCGGGCGGTCGCCGAAGACAATGTCGAATATTGCTTGGATTATGCGCAAGTCTCACAGAAAATCCTTGATTTTGTGGAGAATACGCCGTTTAAATTGGTCGAAACCGTCGCACACAAAGTGGCGGATCTGCTTCAGCAAGAGTATGCGATTCAATGGCTACGCATTCAATTACACAAGCCGAAAGCGGTCGCACAGGCAGCGAGTGTCGGCGTGATTGTTGAACGGGGACGTTGCTGATGTCGCTCGCCCAACCCTTATTACTTGCCCCCTTTGGTATCGGAATAGCAGAAAGCCTTTTTAATCATCTGATCAATCGTTCCGCCCAAACTTTGCCGATCTTACGAAAACTTGACGGTAAAATCTTACATATTTCTCTAAAACAGCCAAATCTGCCTTTTTTTATCCTGTTTAGTCCGACCCGCACCGATTGGCTTTCTCAATACGACGGCGAGCCGGATTGTACGGTTCAGCTTGAGGCAACGGCGCTGCCCAAACTGGCGGATAAAGCGAGATTAAGTGAGTTGATCAACCAAAAAACCGTGCAATTAACCGGCGATCTGCAAGTGTTGCAGCACTTTTCAATGTTGTTGGACGAGCTGGAAAAACAGCCTGCCGAGCTGCTTTCGCACATTATCGGCGATGTGCCGGCGCAGATCTCAACGGATTTAGTCGGCAAAATATGGGGTAAAATCCACAGCCAGTTCCGCCAAGACAGTCAGCATTTGATTGAAAATTTAATGGTAGAGCGTCCTGTTTTGGTTCATCGATTAGAGGCGCAGGATTTCTACGATCAAATTGATGAGCTTGCTCGACAAGCGGTCAGATTAGAACAAAAATTTGCAACATTGGGAATGGAATGAACATCAAAAATCTCCGCCGCCTTTACCGGATTACCCACACTTTTTTACGCTACGGCATTGACGAAGCCATTCCGAATTTACCGCTTACCCGTGGGCTACGGCTGGGGCGGAAATCCCTGTTTTGGGTGAAAAATCAGTTCCCCGATCAACCGCTTGGGGTTCGGCTACGCCTTGCTTTGCAAGAGCTAGGGCCGGTTTGGATAAAATTGGGGCAAATGCTTTCGACCCGCCGTGATCTGTTTGAGCCGCCACTTGCCGACCAACTAGCATTGCTGCAAGACTCGGTGGAGGCTTTTGACGGCAAATTGGCACGCCAAATTATCGAACAAGCGTTGGGCGGCAAGCTGGAGCAATGGTTTAGTGAGTTTGATGAAACCGCCCTTGCCTCTGCCTCTATCGCACAGGTGCATACCGCAAAATTTGCAGCGCACCACGAGTTTAGCGGGCAGGAAGTGGTGCTTAAAGTGATTCGCCCCGACATTGAACCGATTATTCAGCAAGATTTAGCGTTAATGTACCGTCTTGCCGGTTGGGTTCCTCGCCTTAACAAAGAGGGCAAACGGCTGCGGGCGGTGGAAGTGGTGCGGGAATATGAAAAAACCTTGCTGGGCGAGTTGGATCTTCGCAAAGAAATGGCAAATGCGACCCGCTTGCGAGCCAATTTTGAGCAGAGCGAAATGCTCTATATCCCGCAAATGTACGAGGCGTTTTGCCGTAAAAATGTGATCGTAATGGAGCGGATTTACGGCATTCCGGTATCGGATATTGCCCGCCTGAAAGCGAACGGTACTGATATGAAATTACTGGCAGAACGGGGCGTGCAAGTGTTTTTCACCCAAGTGTTTCGGGATAGCTTTTTCCACGCCGATATGCACCCTGGCAATATTTTTGTGAATCCGGCACACCCCGAAAATCCCCAATATATCGGCATTGACTGCGGCATTGTCGGCACTCTGAATCAAAACGATAAACGCTATTTGGCGGAAAGTTTTGTTGCCTTTTTCAACCGAGATTATCGCCGTGTGGCGCTGATGCACGTCGAGTCGGGCTGGACACCGGCGGACACGGATATTGACGCATTTGAGCAGGCGTTTCGTGAAGTGTGCGAACCGATTTTCGCTAAGCCCCTTGCCGAAATCTCGTTCGGACAGGTACTACTCAACCTGTTTAATGTGGCGCGGGAATTTAATATGGAAGTGCAGCCGCAACTGGTCTTGTTGCAAAAAACCTTGCTCTATATTGAAGGCTTAGGCAGACAGGTTTACCCGCAGCTCGACCTATGGCAAACGGCAAAACCCTTCCTGCAAGATTGGTTGAATGAACAAGTGGGGCTAAAAGCGATGATCCGCCAAGTCCAAACCCGCCTGCCACAATGGCGGGAGCATTTTGCCGAACTGCCGGAGGCGGTGTTTCAAGCCCTACAACAACAAAAACAGATCAATTTACGTTTAACGGAAATCAACCAAAGCCTAAAAGCACAACATAACCGCGGTGGCTCTCTACGTTTGCTCGCTCTAAGTACCGCCATTTTCTGTACCTTCTGGCAGTTTAACGCTCTCCCCCTATGGCTGAGCGTCCCGCTCTTAATCGCTGAATTGGGGTTGGTGTTTAAATTACGCTAGGCTATCAGGGGTAATCTATTGCAACACAATCCCCAAACTAAACAATAAATTGGTTAGGAGTGCTAAGCCTGCCATTTGTCCTAGAATTGGGCGGAGTTCGGCGGGGGATTGGTGGAGATACACAAAACGGGCGTGTTTGATAAGCAGTGGTGTGGCAAGCAGAAAGAGATAGCCTTGCCAATTTAATGCTGCGATAGCAAATAATAGGTAGGCTAGGATTGCCAAGACGATGAGGATAACGTGGTAAATGCGTCCGTTGCGGCTGCCGATGCGTACGATAAAGGTGTTTTTGCCCGCCTTTCGGTCTTGTTCAATATCCCGTAAATTGTTGATATTCAAGACGGCTACCGAAAGTAATCCGCAGCCTAGCGCCGGTAGCAGCGTGATTGTAAAAAGAGTATGCGCTTGCAAATAGAACGTGCCGAGCACGGCGAGAAAGCCGAAGAAAATCAGCACGGAGAGATCGCCCAAGCCTAAATAGCCATAGGCACGTTTGCCCACTGTGTAGGTAATGGCGGCAACAATCGCTAATACGCCTAAGCCGAAGAAAACCAGTAGATCCTGCCAATTTTGATAGGCATAGCCAACTAATAGACTGCCGGAGATAAATGAGAGGATCACTAAAATGATCAGCGCTTGCTTGAGTTGCACGCCACTAATCGCTCCCTGTTGGATTGCCCGCAACGGCCCGATGCGTTCAGCCGTATCCGATCCTTTAACGTGATCGCCGTAGTCGTTGGCAAAATTCGATAAAATTTGTAACAGCACTGTGGTAACAAGTGCTAACAGGGTGGTTGTTAAATCAAAGGCGTCCGCCCAGTATGCCAGCGCCGAGCCAACCAAAATAGAGGCGAGGGCGAGGGGCAGGGTCTTGGGGCGTGCGGTACTAAACCAAATTGAAAAGGCAGAATGTGTTTTCATCTCAATATTACAAAACGGATAAACAGGCGATAGCCGAGATTATGCTTTAAAAAAGCGACATATTATTACAAAATAGCGGTTCGTTTTTTGATTTTTAACAGAAAATTTGCATTTTTATGATAAATCCGACCAGCTCTCTTACTTTGCACCCAATTGGGATTGTTCGCTCGCCCTACGGTGAAAAATTTGCCGTGCCTCGCCAGCCGGATTTAGTGCCGCAAGGTAAGGGGATTTTGCACTTACTGCCACCCTATAATGCGCCTGATGCGGTCAGAGGTTTAACCCAATTTAGCCATTTGTGGTTGATTTTCCAATTTCACCAAATTCCCGCTCGGGAGTGGCACGCCACCGTACGCCCGCCCCGGTTAGGCGGTAATGAGCGTATCGGCGTGTTTGCCAGCCGTGCCACTCACCGCCCCAACCCGCTGGGCTTATCCAAGGTCAAGCTAGAGCGGGTGGAAGCAGGCAACGGCGAGGTGAAATTGCATTTGGGCAGTGTCGATCTGGTGGACGGTACGCCGATTTTCGACATTAAACCCTATCTTGCCTATGCCGATAGCGAACCCGATGCGCTTTCGGGATTTGCCCAGCAGAAACCAAGTACAAAATTGCAGGTGGAATTTAGCGCTAAAGCGTTACAAGCGGTCAATTCTTGCCGACATTTTGCAAGGTTCGGCATTACCGAGCCGCTCGCATTTATCGCTCAAGTGATCGCGCAAGATCCCCGCCCCGCCTATCAACAGGGTAAAGTCAGCGAGCGTATTTACGGAATGAAACTGGCGGGGTATAACGTCTTATGGCAAATCAATGCGGAAAATGTCGCCATTGCCACAGTGATTGATATTCAAAATGGAACTTAACCCCAAAATCGCAATCAAAACGCCAACTTTATTGACTAAGGAACACACTATGATGAAATTGCAAAAATACGCCGCTATCCTACCGCTTGTGTTTGCCGGTAGCAGTGCCTTGGCGGACTTACCGGCACAGGCTAATACGGGATCGGTCTTTCATTTTTCGACCCAAGTAAGCCGTACAGTTGAAAAAGATTTGATGCAAGCGGAAGTATATAGCCGCCAATCCGGTAAAAATCTCGCCGACCTGAAAAAAAGCGTCTCTGCTCAGCTTAATAAAGTGTTAGAACACGCCAAGCAAGACGCGGCTATTGAGGTTACCGCTCAAGGCATCACCCATAATGTGGAATATAACGAGAAAGGCAAGGTTGTCGGCTGGACGGCGGAAGGCAATATTCAGCTAAAAAGTAAGCAGTTTGAAAACCTTGCTAAAGTATTGGATCAACTTGGCGACAAAGTGGCGATTCGATATATCCATTTCAGCGTTTCGCCTGAAAAAATGGTTTCTCTTGAAGATGAAATGACGTTGGATATTATCAAACAATTCCAGCACAAAGCCGAAGTCATTCAAAAGGGCTTAAATGCCAAACAGTATGTGTTGAGTGATATTCAACTTGATACGCCAAACAGCGCCCATCAAGGCTATCCAAGCCCTCGGGTAATGTACGCAATGGAAGCCAGTGCGATGAAAATGAAATCGGATAATCTTCCACTTGAAGCCGGCAAGGAAACAATCTCCGCTACGGCGTCCGGTAAAGTAACATTCGAGTAAGCCGTTATCATTTGTGATGTTATGCAGCCAAAACGGCTGCATTTTTTTAGGAACAAAGACAGAATGAAAAAATTGATTAAAATCTTAGGCTTACTTTGCCTTTGTGGTGGTTTGAGCGGGTGTATGGTTACCTCGGTGGTCGGGGCGGCAGTTGGCACGGCGGTCGATGTGGTGGATGCCGTTACGCCGGACATTATGGATTGATTGGCTAAAAAGCCCATCAATCCGACCGCTTGCAAGCGGGTATTTTCGCCCTAAAATTTGCAAATCTGCCATAACAGGCTACAATGCCGACTACTATTTACATTACACAAAGGAATCTTTATGAAAATCGCAAAAAATGTTGTGCCTGCCATTGCTTACCAAGTTCGTACTCAAGACGGCGTATTAGTTGATGAAGCACCGGTTGAGCAGCCCCTTGAATATTTACACGGTCATAATAACTTGGTGATCGGCTTAGAAAATGCGTTAGAAGGTAAAGCGGTTGGCGATACGTTTGAAGTGCGTGTGAAACCGGAAGAAGCCTACGGCGAATACAACGAGAATATGGTGCAACGTGTGCCGAAAGAGGTGTTTATGGGCGTGGACGAACTTGAAGTCGGTATGCGTTTTATCGCCGATACCGATTTAGGTCCGCTCCCTGTGGTGATTACCGAAGTGGACGGTGATGAAGTGGTCGTGGACGGTAACCATATGCTAGCCGGTCAAGAGTTGCTGTTCAGTGTGGAAGTGGTGGCGACCCGTGAAGCAACCTTAGAAGAAATCGCCCACGGTCATATTCACCAAGAGGGCGGTTGCTGCGGACACGACAGCGATGAAGAAGGCCACGGCTGTGGCTGCGGCGGTCATCACCACGATCACGACCACCATCATCACGGACACGGCGGTTGCGGCTGTAGCCACTAATCTCAAGGTGGATGGACAATGGAACGTGAACATTCACTCAACGGCACGGATTATCTCCGTGCCATTTTAAGCTCTAAAATTTACGATCTCGCCCAAGTTACGCCCCTGCAAAAAATGGAGAAACTCTCCGCGCGTTTGGGCAATCACATCTCAATTAAGCGGGAAGATCGCCAACCGGTGCATAGTTTTAAACTGCGCGGCGCTTATGCGATGATCTCAAGCCTTTCCCCTGCCCAGAAACAAGCCGGTGTAATCGCCGCTTCGGCGGGTAATCACGCTCAAGGGGTCGCCCTTTCCGCTAAACATCTCGGTTTAAAAGCGCTGATTGTGATGCCGCAAAATACGCCGGCGATTAAAGTTGAGGCAGTGCGAGGGTTTGGCGGTGAAGTGTTGCTCTACGGTGCAAATTTTGATGAAGCCAAAGCCAAAGCGATTGAGCTGTCTAAAGAGCTGAATATGACCTTCGTTCACCCTTTCGATCACCCGCTCGTCATTGCAGGGCAAGGGGCAATCGGAATGGAGTTAGTGCAACAGAATGCCGATTTAGACTATATTTTCGTGCCGGTTGGCGGCGGTGGTTTGATTGCCGGTATTGCTGTGCTGGTTAAGCAGTTGATGCCGACCATCAAAATTATCGGGGTGGAATCTAAAGATTCCGCTTGTTTGTTCCACGCACTACAAGCGGGGCAGCCGATAGACTTAGCACGGGTCGGGCTGTTTGCGGACGGGGTAGCGGTTAAACGTATCGGCGATGAAACTTTCCGGCTTTGCCAACAATATGTCGATGATGTCGTGTTGGTGGATAATGATGAAATCTGTGCCGCACTTAAAGATGTATTTGAGAATGTGCGTGCGGTGGCAGAACCGTCAGGTGCATTATCGTTAGCAGGGTTGAAAAAATATATTGCGCAACATAATGTGCAGGGAAAAAACCTTACCTGTATTTTGTCCGGCGCAAATTTGAATTTTCATACTTTGCGTTATGTATCCGAGCGTTGTGAAATCGGTGAAAAACACGAAGCCTTACTGGCGGTAACCATTCCGGAACAAAAAGGGGCGTTTTTGAGGTTCTGCCAGTTAATCGGCAACCGTGCGGTGACAGAATTTAACTACCGCCATGCCAACGATGAACAAGCCTGCATTTTTGTTGGGGTGCGGATCAGCGGCAACAGTGAAAAGTCTGAAATTATCAAGGACTTACAACATAATCAATTCCAAGTTACCGATCTGTCGGAAGATGATATTGCGAAAACCCATATCCGTTATATGGTCGGCGGGCGGGCAATTTCCGTTGAACAAGAGCAGCTTTACAGCTTTGAATTTCCGGAGCAGAAAGGGGCATTGCTCAAGTTCTTACAGGTGTTGTCAAACTGGGATATTTCACTGTTCCACTACCGTGCACACGGCGCGGATTACGGGGATATCCTCGCTGCATTTGTAATGAATGAGGCGGATCACACCGCTTTCCGGCAGGATTTAGACCGTCTGGGCTATCGCTATCAAAATGTTAGCGAAAGCCCTGCCTATCGCTACTTTTTAAGGTAACGCAAGCGGGCGGGATCGGCGTGATTTTTTGCAATTTCCCGCCCGCATAGCACAGTATTTCTACTTTGTCAGGACGCCACAATCGGCGTCCTTTTTTATCCTCTTGTCGCAATCATTTCACAAAATCTGGGTATTTTCCGCTATTTTAACCCCTCGGATAAATTGGCTATCTCCATTGATATTTAATGGTTTAACCGTAATTTTTTTTATTATTTCATTGTCTTTGTTTTAGGGGCTGTACTAGATAACTAGAATAAATTCTGCTTTACTAATTGTTTTAAAATGGAAAATTGAACTTTTATTTCACTGTGGTTAAAACGCCATTCACATTCCTTCAAATACAGTTCAAAATGCTCTT
>NZ_SPPA01000011.1:0-76094 GCF_004569585.1 Muribacter muris
TTAATTCACCATTGCCATATTTTAGAAACGGGTAATGAATCTTATCGATTTAAACATCGTAATTAAGAAATAATAAAAGTGGATCACTTTTAAAGGATCTTTGTGGTTCAATTTTGGAAGATCATTGACAGTCCAAAAATAAAAATATCAATACATAACAATAACTTATAAAAAATAATTGGACAAATTAGGTTGATTTTGGACAAATTTAAGGGCATTTTGGACAAAATTTTAGAGGTTTTGGACAAATATTTAGTGGCGTTATTTTAATCAACTTGTCCATTTTGGACAAATTGGACAAATTCAAAAAATGAAATTTGTCCAAAAAAAAGTGCCTTCAGCCATTGGCGTGCGGACTTTTGGACAAATGGACACATTGGACAACGATTTTTTCTATATATAAAAAGTTTTCCCGCAGGTATTTTCAGCAAAGCAACGATTGGCGGATTGATTGGTGAAACTTTATTGAAAAGAATACTAAGTATCACTATAATACAAAGTATTACAGATAAGGGTAAGCAATGTATACAATCATTGAAAGTAAGGTATTCAAAACCAAAGTAGCGGAAATATGGAGCGATGAAGAACGCTTGGAATTTATCAGCTATTTATCTGCAAACCCGCTGATTGGTGATGTAATCCCGCACTCTAACGGATTGAGAAAAGTAAGGTGGCAATCAAGCGGACGGGGAAAACGAGGCGGGGCAAGAGTCATTTACTTCAATGTGCTTGAACAAGGTTTTATTACATTACTGACTATCTACACAAAGAACGAAAAAGAAAATCTATCACCAACCGAATTAAACCAACTGAAAGGGGCAAAGAATGAAAAAGCGTGATCCAATTAGCGAAGCAATGAAAGAAGTTACCAAAGACTGGGACGTAAACGCAATGGCGACAGCCGTAGTCGCAGATGACCCTGACGCAATAGCTATTCACGGTGAGCTTATCGAAGCCTTAAACGATATGAAAGCAGGACGCTATGCAAAGGCATTTGAGGTTGAGCTATCCCCGATTGCTGAAACACGCCATAAAACGGGGCTATCCCAGCGTTTATTTGCAGAGCGTTTAGGGATTTCTGTAAATACGCTGAAATCGTGGGAGCAAGGCAAACGGCAACCAAGCGGATCGGCAAGTGCTTTAATCAAACTTATCACCAAGAGACCGGAACTCATTGCAGAACTGGCATAATATATTCACAATGAAGGGCAGGCATCGCCCTTTTTCTTTGCTGCCCAATCAACCACTATCACCTAGCCCACCGCCAATTCAAGACCAATTGATTTATCCACCAAATAGAGGGATTTGTTGGATAAAGGCATAGCCTTACATTTTAAAGAACAACCCTGATCACAGGTTTAGAGCCTTGCCATTCAAGGCTTGAGCAGTAAAAAACCTTCAAAAAAGCCCGTTTGCGATCACCCCTAACCACTGGCTACATCCAGTCGTGGTGATATGACCACAACTAAACTGTTTCGATATCGAAACAACTGAAACGCCTTTATCATACAGGCGTAAGGAATGGGGATAATCCCCATACCTTCAATGCGTTGCTATTATGGCGAAAGCGTAAGGGGTTATCCTGAAGATGTAGGGCAAACATTCCCGAACAGGTAGGGATTTAACAAATGCTAACGGCTCACAAGGGATCAGGGCCCCCTGATTGCTTAGCAAGGAAAAAATGCGGAAAAGATACGGAAACAAAATAATCCTTTTTCCATCGATGATCCCCTAATCATTCCGTAATAAATCACAAGCCAACTAGACAAGCCGGTAGGGGGAGTTTTGAAAAGAAAAGCCCAACGGCTAAGAACCGCCCCCCCATCAAATTTTTACGCACGGCAATTTTTTAGAAAATATAGGTCGGCTCACTATTGAGCCAATCTCCTCAATTTTGAGGAGATTGGCCAATCCAAAATTGGAGCGGTTAGAGGTGAGCGAAATTTTTCGCCCATCTAACCAGCTCTAATTTGAGCAGGTTAGAGGTGAACGCAATTTTGCTTCCACCTAACCGGCTAAAATAACCTAGTGTTGATATACAGTGCAATTGTTTAAATAACAGCCTATTTCCAGGGTGGTAATGAAAAAAAGTAACAAGATAAGTAACAAGAATTTGATGTGTAGAAATTATTTCATTATTTTTCAATTGGTTATTGTATGAATTCAACTCCCATTCACTCCGCCAATCCATCTAAACCACCAGCAACACTAAAAAAGTAACAAGAAATGGGTTTGTTACTTTTGATGATGGGTAGCTAATGAAATATAAACTCACCGACACACAAGTTAGGCAGGAGAAGCCGAGAGAGAAGGATTAATGGCTTTCTTTAGCTATTTCTACTAAGAATGGGCATCACCATAGAAGCGATCCGCTAAGCTATTATTAAAAGCATTAGCAATGGACAGCTCACTAGACATAGCATATACCATTTATTCAGCATTTCATTCAACGATACTGGCAATTATAGCCCTAATTGGATTGATCAAGTATTATCAGGCAAAGATAAAAAACTCTATCTGCCGCTAAATCTACAGTAAGCCTAATATTTAGAACAACATTTTGAAATAGGGCTTGTATCGCATTATTCCGAAGTTTGGTAATGCCACCGGTGAATTGCTTTTAGAACAGGTGCAGAGGCTGTCTGATGTGGTGGAAGTCATCGGCACTGGGGGAGCGATGCTGAAAGTTTTATCGTGTTGCAGTGGATACTGTGGGGTTATTCACACTAGTTGTAAAAGTGGTGGTACTCAAAGATTTGGGCGAACTGGAGGGCTGGAAGCGGCTCAAAGCGATAGGGATTAAAATCACTAATAACACCTCATTCAAAAATGAGCTGGCGAACTATCTGCAAAACAGAGGCGACCACAAGTTATGGACGATCAGCAATGCGACCGATTTTAAGCTTAACCAACGAAGCGGCGGCCCAAAATGATAACTTTATGCCGTTAGATGAAATCGGGCAAGGCTCGTACCGTAAGCACATGGGAAAAGATCTCCTATGCCTTGTTCAATGGTGTGGGCAAAATGGTTACTTATTGAGATATCCGTTTAATCCAAATCAGTCTGAACTCAGAGACACCGCAGGCTATAAGCAGTTGGAGGACCATAAAACCGATGAACGTTTTGGGTATTCCCACAAGTACCTAGCAGATGTCATCAAAGGCTTTAATGAGAAACAAGCTTTGGAATCAAGTAAAACGCCATTTACTCAAGTTTAATAGTATTTCCAAAAATCATTGTGATCCTTATTTGAATGAATGTGATAGCATTTTAATCACAGTGATATAAAGTATTAAATTTCCATTTTAAAACAGCTAGTTAAGGGACTTTTATCCTGGTTATCTAGGGTAGCACTTTTAGTCTTATTTTAAGTTTGTTTTGAAGAATTGTTCAAATTTATCGTATGGGATTTTGTTTGCCACGTCATCGTATAAATCCGTATGTGAGGCATTCGACACAATAACTAACTCTTTGTTTTTACTTCCAAGCGCTTTAAATGCGTCTTCGGAGAAATAGCGAGAGTGAGCTTTCTCACCGTGGACGATAAGAGCAGGCGTTTGTAACTCGCCAGCACGCTGCAAAATAGGCATATTAACAAATGAAGCGCCCATTACGGTACTCCACGGCTGTTTGAATTGACGGAACGAGGGTGGAAGCCTCGCTTAGTTTTGTAGAAATCAGAATAATCTTTCACAAATTTCGGTGTGTCTTGCGTAGTTTTATCTTGCGGGAGCAGGTGTTCTTCCGGTTTACTGAGATCGGCGTAATCATTTTGGGTGGCTGTCCAACGGGCTTCACCGATAGTGTGGCGCATTGCTTGGCGAGCAGCCTCGTCGATACTGTTGTTATAACCGTTACCCATTACTCGTGTCATATCGTACATTGTGCTAGTTGCCACGGCTTTAATGCGCGGATCGGTGAGAGCCGCATCTAAGGCAAAGCCGCCCCAGCCGCAAATACCTAACACGCCGATTTTTTCACGATCAACATTTTCTAGCGAACCTAAAAAATCAACAGCTGAAATAAAGTCATCAGTGTTGATTTCAGGAGATGCTGTATTGCGAGGCAAACCTGAACTTTCACCGGTATAAGAACCCTCAAATGCAAGGGTAACGAAGCCTCGTTCTGCTAAATGCTGTGCATATAGACCCGATGATTGCTCTTTTACTGCGCCAAATGCCCAGCTTACTGCAATTGCCGATAGTTTTCCTTGAGCATTTTTCGGGGTATAGAGATCGCCGACAAGAGTAATACCGTAGCGGTTTTTGAAAATCACTTTCCGATGTTCTACTTTGTCGGATTTCGGGAAAATTTTATCCCATTCTTGCGTTAATTGAATGGTTTGTGCAGGGATTTCGACGATGGTTGCGGATTGTGTTGCTGCCATTGCGTTTACTCCTAATAATGTTGTACCCAAAAAGAGTGCTGTGGTTAATGCTTTTAATTTCATTATGCTTTCCTTAAATACTATCCTTAAAAGATGTGTATATTATATTAAGTGAATAATCAAGTGAGAATGACCGAAAAATGGAATATACTTTTAACTTTTAGTTACTAATTAGGCTTAGAATGAAACAGGGTGAAAATTACAATGCGTTGTATGCTTTTGGGGTTGTAGCACAAGAGCGTAATTTCAGCAAAGCGGCAAACCGCTTGGGGATTTCAGCATCGGCATTAAGTAAGACTATTCGTCTGTTAGAGCAGCGTTTAGGGGTACAACTTTTTGTTAGAACGACACGAGTGGTTGTATTAACTCGAGCTGGCGAGCAACTTTTTCAAACGCGGCACAGCAGAGCTTTGTAAAATTAGAAAACGGGCTGGCAAGATTAGCGCATTACCGTAATACGCCGTCCGGTTTAGTTAGGATCAGCGCCGGATTATTTGTTATTGAGCATATTTTATTACCTAAATTGGTGGGGTTTAAGCAACAGTATCCGAGTATTTGTGTTGAAATGGCGAGTGAGAGCCGTTTTATTGATATTATAGCAGACGGCTTTGATGCCGGCGTACGGCTTGGTAATGATGTTGCGGAGGAAATGACTGCGGTCAAAATCAGTGAGGAAATGAAAATGGCGGTAGTCGCAAGCCCCGACTACTTAGCGCAACACGGTATGCCAAAAGTCTTGCAGGATTTGGAACAACATTTATGCCTCGGCTATCGCTTAAGCAATGGTGATGTGTATCAATGGTCGTTTGATATGCAAGGCGAGACGGTTAGCATTAAACCGCAAGGGCAGTGGATTTTTAATGATGATTATCCGGCAAAAGCGGCGGTAAAAATGGGGCTAGGCATTGCCTATTTACCGGAAGCATTAGTTGCCAAAGAGCTGGCAAGCGGCGAGTTAATCCGATTGTTTGGTGATTATGGGCAATCGTTAGCAGCGTTGTACTTGTATTATCCTCACCGCAATGTATCGCCGGCGTTAAGGGCGGTGATTGATTGTTTAAAATGTTAAAACGCCCGTACATAGCCACCTTCTACCTGTTTGATGATCGTCATCAATTCTAAATTTAACAGTTCGATCAACAGTGATTCGACCGTCATTTCGCAGGCTTTGGCGAGATTGTCGATGTTGATCGGCTCAAGCTGAATATGTTGGACAATCTGCTGTTGGCAAGCGGTCAGTTTCGGCAGATTTTTTGCAATCTTGGGCGGTGAAGCGACCGCTTGCGTTGGCGGTGTGCAGAATAAGGGCGCTTGCTCTACGGGCGATTGTGGTTGGCGCTGCCAGCGGATTGCCTCGAGAATATCCTCAATGCTATCGACTAATAACGCTCCTTCTTTGATGAGTTTGTGGCAGCCTTGACTGGCGGTATTTTGTACCCCATTCGGCAGAGCAAACACTTCCCGCCCTTGCTCCATTGCATAGCGGGCAGTAATCAGTGAGCCGCTATTGAGGGTGGCTTCCACAACCAACGTGCCGAGGGATAAACCGCTGATAATACGATTACGGCGGGGAAAATGTTCGGCAATCGGCGGTTGGTCGGGCAGAAATTCCGATACTAACGCTCCGCCGCTCTCAATGATATTTTGCGCTAACCCTTTGTGGCGGCTAGGGTAAAGGCGATCTAAACCGCTGCCCAGTACCGCAAGTGTGATCCCTTTTTCAGCGATTGCCCGCTGATGACAAAAACCGTCAATGCCAATTGCCAAGCCACTGGTAACGGCAAGCCCGTGTTTAACCAGTTCGGCACTGAAATGCCCTGCCCAATATTCACCATAGAGGGAGTAATCACGGCTGCCGACCACGGCGATTTGCGGTAGCGATAGGCTTTCAATGCTGCCTTTGACGAATAACATTGGCGGCGCAGTGCTGATTTGGCGTAACAAAAACGGATAGTGCGGGTCAAATAAACTGATGATGTGATTGCCCTCGTGTTCGCCCCATTCCAGTGCGGGTTCGATTCGGCGTAAATCCGGCTGAAACCAGCGTTGAATCTGTTTTTCATTCCAACCGATGTGGCGAAGTTGGGTTTTATCGTATTGACAGAGGCTGGCAAAATCGACTTCCGCCAATAATCGCCCGATACGTTGTGCGCCGAGTTGGGGAATTTGTAATAATTTCAATAAAGTATATCGCGGCATAGGCTTACAAGCGGTGAGATGGGAGGCTTTTTTTGTAATACGCTGTCTAGCAAACCGTAGGGAGACACTGCGTATATCCTATTGGATAACGCATACAGTGCGCCCTGACTGCCGTTGATTTTTGCATATTTTTCGCCAAATCCGACCGCTTGCTCTCATCAAAACAATATTTCCCTAATAATAGGAAAAAGTTTAGAATGACCAACTACTTATTTTTCATTTTTCGACAGAGATCACAAAAATGGCAATATTAGATGTTTTAATTTACCCCGATGAAAATTTGGCAACGGTCTGCCAGCCGGTAGAGGCGGTGGACGATGCGTTGCGTCAATTTATTGATGATATGTTTGATACAATGTATCACCACGAAGGAATCGGGCTGGCAGCCCCGCAAGTCAATGTGCTGAAGCGGGTGATTACGATGGATATTGAAGGGGATAAAACCAACCAAATCGTGTTGATTAACCCTGAAATTATCGAATGTAGCGGCGAAACGGGCATTGAGGAGGGCTGTTTGTCGATCCCCGGTTCTCGGGCGTTAATCCCACGCAAAGAAAAAGTAACCGTGAAAGCATTGAACCGTCAAGGCGAGCCGTTTACCCTTGAGGCAGAGGGCTTGTTGGCAATTTGTATTCAGCACGAAATCGACCACTTAAACGGTGTGCTGTTTGTGGATCATATTTCGCGGCTTAAACGCCAGCGGATTAAAGAGAAAATGCTGAAATTGAAAAAGCAAATTGAGCAGAATAAAAACGGGGGAGACAAATAATGATTATTGTAACAGGCGGTGCAGGCTTTATTGGTAGCAATATTGTTAAAGCGTTAAACGAACAGGGCTACCGAGATATTTTGGTGGTGGATAACCTCAAAAACGGCGAAAAATTTATCAATTTAGTGGATTTGGACATTGCCGATTATTGTGATAAAGAGGATTTTATCGCCTCTATTATTGCCGGTGATGATTTCGGACGCATTGATGCGGTGTTTCACCAAGGGGCGTGTTCCGCCACTACGGAGTGGGACGGCAAATATATGATGCAGAATAACTATGAGTATTCTAAAGAGTTACTGCATTTCTGTTTGGATCGCCACATTCCGTTTTTCTATGCCTCGTCGGCGGCGACCTACGGCGGACGATCCGATAACTTTATTGAGAAACGTGAATTTGAATCGCCGCTCAATGTGTATGGTTACTCCAAATTTTTATTTGATGAATATGTGCGTAAAATGTTGCCGGAGGCGGCTTCGCCGGTGTGTGGCTTTAAGTATTTCAACGTTTACGGGCCGAGAGAGCAGCACAAAGGCAGTATGGCGAGCGTGGCGTTTCACCTGAACAACCAAATTTTAAACGGCGAAAACCCAAAATTGTTTGCCGGATCGGAAACATTCCTGCGGGATTTCGTTTATGTAGAAGATGTGGCGAAAGTAAACCTTTGGGCGTGGCAGCATAAAGTGTCGGGGATTTTTAATCTCGGCACGGGCAATGCGGAGTCGTTCCGTGCGGTAGCCGAAGCCGTGATTGATTTCCACCAAAAAGGTGAAATTGAAACTATTCCATTCCCCGATCACCTCAAATCCCGCTACCAAACCTTTACCCAAGCGGATTTAACCAAACTCAGAGAAGCCGGCTATCAAGAGCCTTTTAAAACCGTTGCCGAAGGCACAAAAGCCTATATGGCGTGGTTGAATCGATAAAACAAGCGGTCGGTTTGGCAGACTTTTTTGCAAGTGAGATGGCATAAACCTGCCTAGCTTGGGAGCTTTTTTGTGTTCTCTTAACATCGCCATTTTGTGTTTGCGTAGATAGCGATTTTGTTAATCCTTAAATAATAAGCCAAGTATGATACGGTACTTGGCTTGTTTTTTAGACGATATTGAGCTTGATATTCATTGTTTCTATCGCCTCTTGCGCATTTTCCAGTAAGCCTCTGTCGCAGAATATTTGGTCAAAAACCGTGAGAGGATACACAAAAAAGGTGGCGAATTTGCCGTATTTTGAGGAATCAGTTACCAAGATGTTTTTTTGTGAGGACTCTAAAATCGCTTTTTTTACCGGAATTTTGTGTTCGTTTGGTGTAGTTAGCCCTTTAAGATTCCAAGATGAGGTTGAAATAAAGGCTAAATCAAGGGAGACATTGCGTAAGCATTGGGCGGCGAGTGAGCCTGTTGTTGAGAGGTTTTCCTTACAAACAGAACCGCCGATATGAATCAGTTCACCTTTACCGCTATTGCTTAAGAAATTGGCAATAACAAAATCGTTTGTTACCACCAGGAGATCGTGGCGATTTGCGATCTGATGCGCAATTTCAAGGGTTGTTGTGCCGGCATCTAAATAGATGGTGGTATTGGGCGGAATAATTTCAGCAGCGGCAACGCCGATAGCCCATTTTTGTTCGTGAAAAAGCTGTGATTTATCGTTATGTGTTGGTTCGGAGACTAATTTTTCAATCGATTGCACACCGCCAAATACCGAGGCAACTTTCCCTTCTTTTTCCAGTTTTTGAATATCTCTGCGGATAGTCATATGCGAAACATTCAAACGTTTTGCTAATGCGTTGATACTGGCGCTGCCGCTTTCATTGAGAAGCTGTAATATTTGTTTTTGCCGTTCTAATGGGATCATTTTCTCCTCTTATTAATGTCATTTTTATCCTATCCTTTAGTGCTTTCCATTATATCAAACTTTATCATTCAAAATAAAAATTAACAAAAATTAACATTTTGTTGTAATTTGTGATCTTGTTCACAGATTTTATATCAAGTTTTCGCTAATATAATCGCCATTGAGATGATATTTTAGCCAATGGAGGAAAACAAATGAGTTATCACGTTGCTGTTGTTGGGCTTGGTGCAATGGGAATGGGGGCGGCTAAATCCTGCATTAGAGCAGGCTTGACAACCTATGGTATCGATCTAAATCCGCAGGCATTAAAGGTTATTCAAGACTTTGGTGCTAAGGCGGTCGGGCAGAATGGGCTAGAGATAGCAGCCGAACTTGATGCGGTGTTATTACTGGTTGTTAATGCGGCACAAGTGAGAGCCGTGTTGTTCGGTGAGAACGGATTAGCCGCTCGTTTGAAAGCGGGAACGGTTGTAATGGTGAGTTCGACAATCTCTGCGCAAGATGCGAAAGAAATTTCACAAAAATTAACAGAATTAAATCTGATAATGTTGGATGCACCGGTTTCGGGTGGGGCGGCTAAAGCGGAGCAGGGAGAGATGACGGTGATGGCATCGGGCTCCGCTCTAGCTTTTGAGAAATTGCAACCGGTATTGGATGCCATTGCCGGTAAAGTCTATCGTATTGGCGATGAGATCGGTTTGGGGGCGACGGTAAAAATTATTCATCAACTCCTTGCCGGTGTGCATATCGCCGCCGGTGCGGAAGCAATGGCATTAGCTGCAAGAGCCGGTATTCCGTTGGATTTAATGTATGAAGTCGTAACTCACGCGGCCGGTAATTCTTGGATGTTTGAAAATAGAATGAAACACGTTGTTGAAGGGGATTATACGCCGCTTTCTATGGTCGATATTTTTGTGAAAGATTTAGGTTTAGTAAATGATACGGCAAAAGCGTTGCATTTTCCGTTGTACTTAGCCGGAACGGCTTACTCAATGTTTACCGAAGCTAGTAATGCCGGTTATGGAAAAGAGGACGACAGTGCGGTGATTAAAATTTTCAGCGGTATTGAATTACCGAAAAAAGCGTAAAGCGAGGGGGTAAAAATGCTAGGTGTAATTGCCGATGATTTTACCGGTGCAAGTGATATTGCCAGTTTTTTTGTGGAAAACGGCTTAAAAACGATTCAGATGAATGGCGTGCCTCAAACGCCTATGATGGAAAAAATTGATGCGGTTGTGATCAGCCTGAAATCCCGCTCTAGTCCCGTCGATGAGGCGGTTAAGCAATCTTTGCAAGCATTGGATTGGTTGAAAAGAAACGGCTGCCGTCAATTTTATTTCAAATACTGTTCAACCTTTGATAGTACGGAACGGGGCAATATTGGCCCGGTAACCGATGCGTTATTAACGGCGTTAAATGAAGATTTTACGGTGATTACGCCAGCATTGCCGATCAATGGACGCACTATTTTTAATGGCTATTTGTTTGTTGGAAATACGCTGTTAAGTGAATCGGGAATGCGACATCACCCAATTACGCCGATGACGGAATCCAATTTGGTTCGTTTAATGGATGCGCAGGCAATCGGTAAAACGGGTTTAATTGCTTATGCCGATGTGGTTCGGGGGGCAGCTTGGGTGAGAACTTGTTTTGAGACATTAAAACAACAAGGCTACCGTTATGCCGTGGTTGATGCAGTGGATAATGCACAATTAGAGGTATTGGCTGAGGCGGTTGCTGATTTTAAATTAGTAACCGGTGGTTCGGGGTTAGGGGCGTATATGGCGGCTCGGCGAAGCGGTGGTCGGCAGCGGCATAAAGCATTCGTGCCGCCAAAAGGTAAAACGGTTGTTTTGTCCGGATCTTGCTCGCTAATGACTAATCGGCAAGTCGAGCATTATAAGCATAAAGCACCGCATTATTTTTTAGATGTTGAGCAAGCATTGAGTAATGCCGAGTATGTTGAGGAATTATATCAATGGGTCTGTCAAAACCTGGACGGCAATTTTGCACCGATGGTATATGCAACGGTTTCGCCGGAAAAATTAAATGCGATTCAGACGAAATTAGGTGTAAGTCGGGCAAGTATGGCAGTTGAACACATATTCGCCGAGTTAGCCAAAAAGCTCCGGCAAGTCGGCATTACACACTTTATTACGGCGGGCGGCGAAACATCAAGTATTGTTGTCCAACAGCTTGGGTTATCCGGTTTTCATATCGGTAAACAAATTGCGCCGGGTGTGCCTTGGTTACAAGCGGTCGAAAAACCGATTTTTCTTGCATTGAAATCCGGTAATTTCGGTCAGGAAGATTTTTTTAGTTTTGCACAGGAAATGTTTGTATGACAGAGCAACAGCAAAAAATACAACTGGTTGAGTTAGCCAAATCATTATTTGATCGAGGCTATACCGTTGGCGGCTCGGGTAATTTGTCGGTACGCTTAGATGAAAACCGTATTTTGGTGACGCCGACAGGATCTTCATTAGGGCGATTAGACGCAGAGCGGCTCTCTGTATTGGATATGGCGGGGAATGTGCTTGGCGGAGATAAACCCTCGAAAGAATCGGTTTTTCATTTAGCAATTTACCGAAAAAATATCGCTTGTCAGGCGATTGTCCACCTCCATTCCAGCTACTTAACGGCGCTTTCGTGTCTTGATAATCTTGATACTGAGAATGCTATTCGCCCTTTCACGCCTTATTATGTGATGAGGGTCGGGCATCTGCCGGTCATTCCTTATTATAAACCGGGGGATCAGCGTCTGGCACAAGCATTATCCGAACGAGCCTTATCGGCGAAAGCCTTCTTGCTGGCTAATCACGGTATTGTAGTTACAGGGCGTGATTTAGTCGATGCGGTCGATAATGCCGAGGAGTTGGAGGAAACCGCTAAATTAGCCTTTATTTTGCGGGGGCATTCGGTGCGTTATTTGACCGAACAAGACATTAGTGAACTCAAGTAAGGAGACGAAAAATGCTTAAATTTGCCGCAAATTTAACAATGATGTTTAATGAAGTGCCTTTTTTAGATCGCTTTGAAGCTGCCGCTCAAGCCGGATTTAAATATGTTGAATTTCTTTGGCCTTACGATTACCCGGCAGCCATATTGAAGCAAAAGCTGGATAAATTCGGATTAAAACTGGTGTTGTTTAACACCGCAGCCGGCGATGTGAATCAGGGAGAGTGGGGTGTGTCAGCCATTCCGGGGCGGGAGTCTGATAGCCGCCGTGATATTGATCGCGCATTGGAATATGCTTTGGCTCTAGATTGTCGCCAAATTCATATTATGGCGGCGGTTGTGCCGAAAGGGGCGGATCGGGAGGCATATAAGCAAACTTTTATTCAAAATTTACGCTATGCCTCCGATACATTCCTGCCCCACGGGATTCACATTTTATTAGAGGCTTTAAGCCCGCAGGTCAAGCCCGATTACTTACTGAAAAGCCAGCGGGATACTTGGGAGATTGTGCAGGCGGTTGGGCGAGATAATGTCTTTATGCAGCTTGACTATTTTCACGCCCAAAATGTGGACGGTAATTTATCGGCGATAGCGGAGCAATATCTGAATAAGATTGCACACATTCAGATTGCTTCTGTGCCGGATCGCAATGAACCGGATGATGGCGAAGTGAATTATCATTATTTATTCAATAAGTTAGAGCAGCTCGGTTATCAAGGCTATCTTGGTTGTGAATATAAGCCCCGCCGTGATACCGCAAGCGGTCTGATTTGGTTGAAACCTTACAAATAATTTATCCCTTAATTCAGCTGTAAATATTTAATTGTGCAATGCCTGCTTGGAGACGGGCGGGATTTTTGCACCCTTAAAAACGTGAAATGTTTAATAAGCACACAACAATGACCTGAGAAAGGAGGAAATATGAACATTATGATTACCGGCGGGCAGGGCTTTTTAGAGCAACGTCTGGCGAAGTATTTATTAAGCCAATCGACAATTCCGGTTGATGAATTGACATTAATTGATGTCATCGAACCGCTTGCACCGAATAATGATCCCCGAGTACGTTGCTTAGCAATGGACTTGCGTGATTCCGAAGGATTGCATTCACTGATTACCCCGCAAACGGACGCTGTTTTTCATCTGGCGGCGATTGTGAGTAGCCAGGCGGAGCAAGAGCCTGATCTCGGGTATGACGTTAATTTTCTAGCGACTCGGCATTTATTGGAAGTATGTCGCCGTAATCATCCACAGCTTCGGTTTATTTTTTCAAGTTCGTTAGCCGTATTTGGCGGCGTATTGCCGGAAGAAATTCAGCAGAATACAGCGGTAACACCCCAATCTACCTACGGTACGCAAAAGGCAATGTGTGAATTGTTGATTAACGATTATATCCGTAAAGGCTTTGTGGACGGTCTTACTGTTCGTTTACCGACCATTTGTGTACGCCCCGGCAAGCCGAATCAAGCTGCATCATCTTTTGTCAGCAGCATTATTAGAGAGCCGTTGCATCACCAAAAAGCGATATGTCCGGTCTCAAAAGAGTTAGTGCTATGGCTGTCTAGCCCCGATACCGTGGTTGCGAATTTGGCACACGCTTTAACTTTACCGGCGTTACCCAAATCAGACTGGAATGTGATCAATTTACCGGGGATCAGCGTGCGTGTTCGCCAAATGTTAGAGGCTTTAGCTGAATTAAAAGGGCAGTCGATTTTGGATTTAATTGATTTTTCCTTCGATGAGAAGGTGAACAACATCGTAGCCAGCTGGCCAACCAAGATGGATAACAGCCGAGCGTTAAGTTTAGGGTTTGCGGTTGATGCGGATTTTGCGACCGTTATCCGTCAGTTCATCACAAATAATATGTAGGGGAATGTATTATGTTTGGATTACCGATACCCATTATTGGATTACTTATTGCCGTTTTTATTTTGGTTTATTTAGTTTTAAAAACACGGGTTCACGCCTTTATTGCAATGCTGATTGCCGCCGCTATTGCGGGGCTGGTCGGCGGAATGTCGGTAACGGAAACGTTGGGGGCGATTACCAAAGGGTTCGGCGGCACTTTGGGCGGAATTGGCATTGTTATCGGGCTTGGGGTGATGATGGGCAGTGTTTTGGAGGTTTCCGGCGCTGCTGAAAAAATGGCATTCAGTTTTATTAAAATGCTAGGCAAAAAGAAAGAAGAGTGGGCGTTAGCGATCACCGGGTATGTCGTCAGTATTCCTATCTTTGTCGATTCTGCATTTGTGATTTTGTATCCGGTTGCTAAAGCATTAGCTAAAAACGGTAAACGTTCGCTGCTGACTTTAGGTGTTGCATTAGCGGGCGGGTTGGTTGTTACCCATCATACTGTCCCGCCAACACCGGGGCCGTTAGGTGTAGCCGGATTATTTGGGGTCGATATTGGTGCAATGCTCCTCGTGGGAATAGCTATGGCGGTGTTGCCTGTCGTTGCTATTGTATTATATGCGAAATGGTTAGATAGAAAATACCCGGAATTTAACCAACAAACATTGAGTCCGGAAGAGCTAAAACAAAAGTATGACCATTATATTGAAAGCCGTGAAAAGAAAAACTTACCTAGTTTAGGGCTATCTTTATTACCGATTGTTCTGCCGATTTTGCTGATTTTTATCAAAGCCGTTTTAGATTTAGCAGCGAAATCTCACCCTGAAATCAGTGAAATGCTGTTTTACTCTCTGTTTACATTTGTCGGTCATCCGATGATTGCATTGGCAATCAGTGTGCTTATTGCCGTTTATACCTTATTGCCTCGTACGGATAGTACGACCACCGCATTACATCTGGAAGAAGGGGTTAAAACCGCCGGCATTATTTTATTAGTAACGGGCGCAGGTGGAGCATTAGGAGCGGTGTTGCGGGAAAGTGGCGCGGGCGCACAACTGGCAGAGCAGATTGCTCGGTTGCCTATTTCCCCGATACTGATTCCGTTTATTGTTTCCACGCTTGTTCGTTTTATTCAAGGATCGGGCACGGTTGCAATGATTACCGCGGCATCTATTTCCGCCCCGATTTTGGCGCAAATGCCGGGCGTTAATATGCTATTGGCGGCTCAAGCGGCAACAATGGGATCGCTCTTTTTCGGTTATTTTAATGATAGCTTATTTTGGGTCGTCAATAGAATGATGGGAATTAATGATGTGAAGCAGCAAATGATCGTTTGGTCTATTCCCACGACGATTGCGTGGGGAATTGGCGGAATAAGCGTCATCTTAGCGAATTTGGTTTGGGGAAATGACGGATCGTTCTTTGATTTACTCTTGCCGATTACAGTAATGCTTGGTATTGCGCTTTATATTCGGCTGCATAATCATCGATTAAATAAATAATAACAACGGGCTATAAATCGTATTTATAGCCCGTTTATGTTGAGGAGAATAAAAATGAAAAAATATGTGATGCCATTATTATATTTGATGTCTTCTTTCGTTTATGGGTTTCAAGCGGATATACCGCACAAGCCAAGCGTTATTAATATTCAGTTTTTAGCGGAAATTACTGCGAAAGGTCAAAAAATAACAGGTGTAGCATTAGAATATGAAGACAATATTTTAGCAAATGAGAATTTGCGTCAGCTTTATCAAGTAGCGGTTTTTTTAGATGATAATTTTATCGAAAACAGACAAGTGATGGGCGCTTATACTTTCCATCAACCTACTTTCTCTCATCAAGCAACTGCCGGAAAATATGTCATTTTAGCATTAGATGAATTTGATAAGAGTGCTGATCTTTATCAATTAAAGCTCGACAATATATCGCCAATAAGAGTACGGGAAAGGGATAAAGAGGGCAAAGTTGTTTGGAGCGAAAAGGTTCAATCCGTCAAAATTCCCGAATATTATAATGCCAGATTAAAGTATCTCATCACCCAAAAGGGTAATATTAAATTAGCGAATGGCAGGACCTTGGGGGCGCTTCAAGAGTGGCAAACAGCCGATAAAAGTAAGGTCAGTACGGCATATTTGGATCAATTTAGCCATCGGACAGTTTATTTAAATCGAAAAGAAAACAGCTTAAATTACCGCTTGTATCAACCGAGGGACAAGCAGAAAAATTACCCGCTAACCATATTTCTACACGGCTCGGGACAGGTCGGTTCAGATAATCTTGCTCAACTGTTATCCAGCAAGGGGGCAATCTCAACGTTGCAATATGAAGAAGGCTTTGTACTTGCTCCCCAATATTCCGCCGTTTTCGATCCTTTTGATCAGGGGCGCGGTATTCACTGGCAAACGCCAAATCGGATTGATTTATTAGTTAAAATGATTGAGAAAACAGTGCGGGAGCACGGCAATATTGATAAAAATCGCATTTATATTATTGGATTGTCTCGAGGGGCGGAAGGTGGTCTTAATCTGCTGTTAAAACGACCGGATTGGTTTGCCGGTGCATTACTGATGAGTGGGCGAGAAGCATCTTCACTAGAATGGATAGATGGTAATGCAAATAAGGATAATCTTATGGTGTTGAGGAATATGCCGATTTGGTTTTTTCATAGCAAAGAGGATAGCATTTCACCGGTAAAAGGTTCTCGGATAAATTACCGAATTTTAGCCGAGCAGTTGCAAGCCCCTTTTGTGAAATATACCGAGTTTAGCACAACGCAGGCAGGGGATAACGGCATTATTCATCATAATCCGCATAATACTTGGGATGCTGTTTTTAATAGCCCTGAGGTGATGATGTGGCTACTGGAACAACGGAAGCGGTAATAGAGATAGGGTAAGTGGTTTTACGCCCCCGATTGCCATTTGGATCGTTGTTTCGTTCCGCCGATAAAAACAATGATGTGGGCATTTATGGTGAAATGCCTAATAAAAAAGGCGGTATTTACCGCCTTAATCTTTACTGCCCATAATACGCATTTTTGCCGTGTTTACGCAGGTAGTGTTTGTCGAGCAATTCTTGTTGCATTGAGCCGATATTCGGGCGGATTTGGTGGCTGACGAAATTCATATACGCCACTTCTTCCAGCACGACGGAATTATGCACTGCATCAAACGCATCTTTGCCCCAAGTGAAAGGCCCGTGGGAGTGAACTAACACACCCGGCACGGTTTTCGGTTCGATATGGCGTTTGCGGAAGGTTTCGACAATCACTTTGCCGGTTTCCAGCTCGTATTCACCGGCGATTTCATCGGGGGTCATTCGGCGGGTGCAAGGCACTGAACCGTAGAAATAATCGCCTTGGGTTGTGCCGAGGGCGAGAATGTCTTCGCCGGCTTGCGCCCAAGCGGTTGCGTGGCGGGAATGGGTATGCACCACGCCGCCGATGTCGCTGAACTGGCGGTAGAGTTCCAAATGGGTTGGGGTGTCTGATGAAGGCTTTTTGTCGCCCCAAACCCGATTACCGTTGAGATCGACAATCACAATATCGTCGGCGGTCATCACATCGTAATCCACACCGGACGGCTTAATTGCCACTAAACCGCTTTCACGGTCAATCTCGCTCACATTGCCCCACGTGAATGTAACCAATTTATATTTGGGTAACTCAAGATTGGCTTTTAGCACTCTTTCTCTTAGCTCTTTTAGCATTGGAAACCTCCTTCCTGCATTTTTTGTTCAATCCAACGGCGTGCCTGAATAATTTCTGCAATCGGCTCGTCGGCTTTTTCCGTCCACATTTCAATTAAAAAAGCCCCGCGGTAGTTAAGCTCGGCTAAGGTTTTGAAGCAGTGGACGAAATCCACGCAACCCTCACCGAACGGCACATCACGGAATTGTCCTGCACAGCTCTCGGTTACTTTGTAAGTGTCTTTTAAGTGAATGGCTGAAATTTTATCAATGCCGAGTTTTAACTCTTCAGCAACGTTATCATTCCACGCCGAGAGGTTGCCGAGATCGGGATAGACGGTAAACCACGGCGATTTGATGATCTCGTCCCACTTTTTCCAACGGGAGATTGAGCTCATAAATTGGGTATCCATAATTTCAACGGCAAGGGTAACTTGGTGGCTTGCGGCGCGTTCGACAGCCCATTCCAAGCCCTGTTGAAAACGTTCAATCGTGCCTTCGTCTTGCTCTTCGTAATAGACATCGTAGCCTGCCAGTTGAATGGTGCGAATGCCGGTATCCACTGCAAACTGAATTGCTTTTTCCATAATGTCGTAGGCTTTTCGGCGGGTAGCTTCATCACGGCTGCCGAACGGGAAGCGACGATGACCGGACAGGCACATTGAAGGAATGGTAACGCCGGTATTGACGATCGCTTTCACTAATGCCAAGCGTTCTTTTTTGCTCCAGTCTAAACGGGCGAGGCGCTCGTCCGTTTCATCAATGGAGATTTCGACAAAATCAAAGCCACAGGCTTTGGCAATTGAGAGGCGATCTTGCCAGCTAATCTGTTTAGGGAGGGCTTTTTCGTAGATGCCGAGTTTATGTTTTCTCACAGGACACTCCTAATCTGTTTAATGGTGAGCGTATCGGGTACGCCAACTGTGTTGTCGGACACCGCAGTGTCCCGTTTTTGCAAATCTTCGCTCTCAACCGACCGCTTGTTAGGCAAGCATCACTGCCAAGCCTTTGGCTTTCAGGGCTTGAATGAGGACGGGATCTGCCTCTGTGCCGGTAATCAGCAGATCAATATCCGCCAGTTTCGTGAACAACATTCCGACCTGCTGACCGAGTTTGGTACTGTCGAGTAGCACCACATATTTGCTGGCTTTCGCGGATAGGCGTTGCTCGGAATTGGCGATGATCATATCCGTTTTGTATAGCCCCTCCGTTGTAAAACCTTTGCCGCTGGTAAACATAATGTTGGCGGCGTAGGGGCTTTCATTTTGGTTGAGCGATAACGTAATTGCTTTATTGCGGTTGTATTGTCCGCCCATAATCACCAAATCTTCGTGATAGTTTTCGATTAAATCGTTTGCAAGCGGTAAGAAGTTGGTAATAATTTGCAATTTTCTGCCGCACAAAAAGCCGCCGAGCATTCGCATTGTCGAACCACAGGTTAAAATCACGCTGTCGCCGTCTTGGCAAAGTTGCCGCGCTGCTTGAGCGATACGCCGTTTTTCATCGAGATTATTGATGTTGCGGGGCAGTTTTTCGTCCGGCTTATTCAGCGATTCCGCCCCGTTGCGCACTTTTTTTAACCTGCCCTGTTCGTCCAGCTTCTTGATGTCTCGCCGAGCCGTTGCCGGCGATACATTGAGCAGGGCGATAATTTGGTTGGTGGAAAGTTGTTTATGTTCTTCCAGTGCGTTCAATAATTGTCGATGACGATAATTTTCGTTCATTATTTATCCTTGTCCTATCTGATCCGTTTTTAATAATAATGAACAAAGTTGAAGCCACCTTCAAGGGTGAAAGTGGCTTTTTTTGTTATAACATTGATTTGAATTGAATATTCGGCTCTTGCTCGAAGCAATCATCAAAGCCACGCGGGTGGTGGTATTCAATTAAATCTTTGTCTCGTGGGTAAACGTATTTGCCGCCTACTTCCCAAATAAACGGATGGAACTGATATTGCAAGCGATCTTTGCGCATCCGCCACAATTCGATGATTTCTTGTGTGCTTGCCATAAAGTTTGTCCAAATATCGTGGTGCACCGGGATAATCACTTTGGCACGCAAACATTCTGCCATTCTGAGTAGATCGATAGAGGTCATTTTATCGGCAATGCCGACCGGGTTTTCGCCGTAGTTGTTCAATGCCACGTCAATATCAAATTGTTTGCCGTGTTTGGCAAATTGAATGGAGTAGTGGGAATCTGCGCCGTGGTAAATCGTGCCGCCCGGTGTTTTGAACACGTAATTGACCGCTTTACGCCCCATTTCTTCATCAGACGGGCAAAGACCGGCTAACTCGCCGCCTTGTGCTTCTGCACCTTCCACCGGCAAGGTGACTAAGCAGGTGCGGTCGAAAGAGTCTAGTGCGTGAATTTCGACATCTTTTAATTTCACCACATCGCCCGGTTTCACAATAATAATACGTTCTTCCGGCACACCCCATTTTTTCCATAACTCCGCACAGTGCCACGGGCCGACAAATTTAACGTGGTCAAGTTTTGGGTTATTGACGATGGCAGCGGCTACGTTCACGTCAATGTGATCGCTGTGATAGTGGGAAGCTAAAATAAAGTCCACTTCGTTGATCGCAAACGGATCAAGCACCATTGGCTGCGCACGCAGGTTTGGTTGTAATTTACGTACACCCGCCATATTTGCCATTTGGTGTCCGCGTACCATATCTTTAACTTGTTTGGTGCTTTTACCACGACCGCACCATAAGTCCATACAAATATTCGCACCGGCAGGGGTTTTAATCCATACGCCCACACAACCTAACCACCACATTGCAAAGTTGCCTTCCGGTACGACTTCGTTTTCAATTTCTTCGTTTAACCAAGTGCCCCACTCCGGAAAAGTCGATAAAATCCAGCTTTCACGGGTAATCTCTTGAATTTTGCTCATTGTGAACTCCTTATTGAGAGGATTTGACTAAAATAATCAAAAGTAATCATAACTAATCATTTGGGTTTGTAAAATGATTTTTTTTGATTTTGTGATCTAACTCTAATTTTTTATAGGTTTGAGTATCCTGTTTTAAAAATAGAGTGGATCGATCAATTTTGGGTAGCGGGTCGATAGTTCACATAAGCCCCTAACAGTCCGGCAGTAACGGTCAGTGTTCCGAGTAAAGTAAAAGTTGTATGTATCTGTTGAGAGGAAACAAACATCGAGAGCAGGAAGCCTATGAAGACAGATATTTGTAAAATTAACCCGTAGGCAGGCATATAATTTTCTCGATGTTCTATTGCAATATTTTTTAACATAAAGGCAGACATAATGGTATTTTGCGTTCCGTTAAACGCAGCGGTAAATATTCCCCAGCATAACATTAGAATATAATTTTCCGTTATACTTAACATACACAACCCTACACCGATAAATGTGGCTGAAATACAAGCTCCGCAGGCTTCTCCCAACTTTGATATAGGTTTTGTTAAGATAAGCGGTGAGACGGCTAACGATAAGCTAAACAGTGCGGAATATAAGCCATATTTTTCAGCGTCTAGCTTAATTATGTCAATCATATACACAATAATAAGTACGGAAAGTGTCGAAATCGAAATAATCGTGAATATAAGGGGTAAAAGCACATATCTAATCTTTCTTTCCAGCAATAAATAATAAATGGAATGAAATCCGTTTATGGCTTTTTTCGAGATATTTAGTTGCTGTTGAACCGATGAGTGTAAAGAGACCTTTACCATCACCAACGAAGCTAAAAATGTCGAAAGCCCGACTAAAAATAAGGCGGTTTGGTGATCGGAAAATGATGATATAAATCCCCCAATTATCGGGCCGATCATAAATCCCATATTTCTAATCAGATGAGTATATTTATTAACGGTATTGAGTTCTTCTTCATTTTGGGTAATCAGTGGAACCATTATCAATACGGCAGACCATAACATTCCGCCAAGTAACCCTAATGAAAAAGCAATAAAGAGATAGAGTATTTGGGAATAAATAAACGAGGATAAAATAATCTTTTTTATGCCGAGCTTTTGAGATATTTGACTAAAGAGCGTATTCGCAATAATGCCGCCTACCATACCCAAAATAAGTAATAAGGAAGTGATATAAATGTGTTCCACATTACTGAGGTTTAGCGCAAATATCATTTGGGCGGCTTCATCACTAAAACTGCCTAATAATAGGGATAAAAATAAATAGCTGTTATTTTTGTTTATTTTTAGCATTTTATCTTCCTACTTTATTAAGAGATTAACGCAATCAACAAAATGCGTATGCTTAAATATATTTTTTTGTCATATAAATTTATTTTTTATTGTATTCTGTGATAATCATAATAAGGTGCTTCTCTAAAATAGGGTGAATAGTCGTGGATAGTTTGAGCTGAATAGGTTTAAACGCAGTTTTTCACAACACATACACAAAATCAACAAAAATTTAACATAATAGTGGGGTGATAATTTTATTTTGTGAAGTTGCTCACAAATAATCAAAAATAATCTTTTTTGTTCATTAATAATTGCTATCATTATGCGGAAAGTCGCTCTAGGCGGTATGGGGCGCACTATTAGGTGGGTGGTGGATACCGATCATCTATCATTTAAGTACAATTAGCAGAGGTTCTGTTATGGAAATGTTATTAGAACTGTTTATCGGTTTTAGAGATCAGGTGCTAAATAAAGCGCCATTGTTATTGGGGATTGTCGCCTGTATCGGCTACATTCTATTAAAAAAAGATGCGACGACGGTCATTAAAGGCACAATCAAAACGATTGTCGGCTTTATGCTGGTTAGCGTCGGAGCGGGCGAATTGGTGAAAGGCTTTAAGCCGATTATCGAAAAATTGTCCGAATACCACGGTTTAACCGGCGCAGTTATCGACCCTTACACCAGTATGCAAGCGACCATTCAGACAATGGGTGATAATTACGCTTGGGTCGGCTATGCGGTATTGCTGGCATTAGCGTTAAATATTCTGTTGGTTGTCTTTAGACGCTTTACCGGTATCCGCACCATTATGCTGACAGGGCATATTATGTTCCAACAAGCCGGTTTGGTGGCGGTTTTCTATATGATCATCGATGCGTCAATGATGGAAACCATCATTTATACCGCCGTGATTATGGCGCTCTATTGGGGGATCTCCTCTAACATTATGTATAAGCCGACCCAATCGGTTACCGGCGGGGCGGGCTTTTCCATTGGGCATCAGCAACAAATCGCCTCTTGGATTGCGGTAAAACTTGCACCGAAATTAGGAAACAAAGAAGATAGTGTCGATCATATGAAATTACCGAAGTGGTTACATATTTTCCACGACAGTATTTCGGCAACCGTGCTGGTGATGACCGTTTTCTTCGGTATTATCTTGCTTTCGTTCGGGTTGGATAATTTGCAAACAATGGCGGGCAAAACCCATTGGGCGATCTACATTTTTGAAACCGGCTTGAAATTTGCGGTAGCAATTCAAGTGATCGTGATCGGGGTGCGGATGTTCGTGGCAGAATTATCCGAAGCCTTTAAAGGTATTTCCGAACGGGTGATTCCAAATGCGGTATTAGCGATTGACTGTGCGGCGATTTACGCCTTCTCGCCAAATGCAATGGTGTTCGGCTTTATGTGGGGGGCAATCGGGCAGTTTGTGGCGGTCGGCGTTCTCTTGTTTGCCGGCGCGCCGGTGCTGATTATTCCGGGCTTTATCCCAATGTTCTTCTCTAATGCGACTATCGGGGTCTTTGCGAACCACTTCGGCGGTTGGAAAGCGGTAATGAAAATCTGCTTTGTGATGGGGATTATCGAAGTATTAGGATCGGCGTGGGTGATTCAGTTGCTCTCCAGCCAAGGTACGACCTTTAACGGTTGGATGGGAATGGCGGACTGGGCGTTATTCTTCCCGCCTGTCTTACAAGGGATTGTGAGCATTCCGTTCTTCTTCTTTGTGATTTTAGCCTTAGCGGTGGTGTATATGGCGTTTGCCTCCCGCAAATTGCGTGCCGATGAAGCGGCAGCCGCGGCGGCGGGTAAAACCCTTGAGCAAATGGACGGCTACGGTGTCGAAAGCGAGCCTGAACCGGTTGCAAAAAATGAGCCGAAAGCGACCGCTTGCTGTGGTGCAACAGCACAGAGCGAAGCGTCATCAACGACAGGCGAGGTGAAACCAATCCGTATTTTGGCGGTGTGCGGTTCGGGTCAAGGTTCATCAATGATGATGAAAATGAAGATCAAAGGCTATCTCGATAAACGGGGTATTCCGAATGTGATGGACTCTTGTGCCGTTACCGATTACAAAGGTAAATTGGACAGCGTGGATATTATCGTCTCCTCACGGCACTTGGCGGACGAAATTCAAGTCGGCGAAGGCAAATATGTGCTGGGGGTACAAAATATGTTGAACCCGAACTCCTTTGGGGACGAGCTGGTTGCCTTGATTGACCAATTCCAAGCAAAATCATAATCTAACAAGCGGTCGGTTGAACGGGTTTTTTAATAAAACCGACCGCCTTTTTATAAGGAAAAAGGTATGAACTTAAAACAATCACTTATCGAAAACAATTCAATTTTGTTAAATCAGCAGGCGGCGGATTGGAAAGCGGCGATTAAACTCGGCACGGATTTGCTAGAAAAAGCCGGCACGATTAAACCGGAGTATTACCACAATATCGTCAGTAAAATCGAGGAAATGGGGCCTTACATCATTCTTGCACCGGGGTTGGCAATGCCGCACGCCCGTCCGGAAGAAGGGGTAGTACGCACCTCGTTTGCACTGGTTACGTTCAAAGAGCCGGTCTATTTTGAGGGCGAGGACGACCCGATTTATGTGATGCTCACCCTCGCCGGCAGCGATTCCGATCAACATATGCAAGGGCTAATGGAAATCACCCAAGTGCTTGACGATCCGGATAGCGATACGGGGGTCGATCTCGACAAAATCCGCCGTTGCACCACCGCCGAAGAAGTGTATGCGGTGATTGATGCAGCATTGAATTAATCGCCTCCCCCCTCTTTGAAATGAGGGGGATTGAACAATGGAAACATTGTTCAATGCTCGAATGCCTTATAACGACGTTATATCTGTGTTGAATTGACTCAAAATCAATGTTCCCCTTGATGAAAAAGGGGACATTCAACACCCAATCAAAAGGAACATACTATGTCTAAACCTTTACTCCAAATTGCCCTTGATTCTTTAACCCTTGAAAAAGCGGTTGCCGATGCCAAACAGGCGGAATCGGTGGTCGATATTATTGAGTGCGGCACAATCCTGGCTTGTGCGGAAGGAATGAAAGCGGTGTCCACTCTTAGAGCATTACACCCCAACCATATTTTAGTTTGCGATTTAAAAACCACGGACGGCGGTGCAATTCTGGCTAAAATGGCGTTTGAAGCGGGCGCAGATTGGCTCACCGTCTCTGCCGCAGCTCATCCTGCAACTAAAGCGGCTTGCAAAAAAGTGGCGGACGAATTTAACGCCGCTCACCCTGAATTAAAAGTAAAAAAAGAAATTCAGATCGAAATTTACGGTAACTGGGGCGTTGAAAAAGACGCAAAAGAGTGGGTGGAATTAGGCGTAAAACAAGCGATTTACCACCGCTCCCGTGATGCCGAATTGGCAGGCAAAGGCTGGACAAGCGAAGATGTGGAATTGATGAAACAACTTTCTGCATTAGGTTTAGAACTGTCCATTACCGGCGGGATTGTACCGGAAGAAATTTACCTCTTTAAAGAGATCAAAAACGCCAAAGCCTTTATCGCAGGGCGTGCATTAGTTGGTGAAAAAGGCAAGCAAACGGCGGAAGCGATCCGTGCCGAGATTGAGAAATATTGGTAACAAGCGGTTAAATTTCCGTACTTTTTTGCAAATGACGAAAATAGGATAGGACGCCTTCGGGCGTCTTTTTATTATTCAAAAAATTTGCTTTTAATGAAAAATCAATGTAGATAAGCAGTATTGGCTTATAAAATCGTAACAGGCGGGGTACATAATGCTAAAAAGCTTTTTTAACAGCGATAATGGCATTGATATGGGGATCGTCTTTCCCGTTTTCCAAGTTAGCCATTGATGCTATTGGTCCTATGCCGTTTCGTTTTATCACATTAGTGCTATCTTGTAGCATATTATTTGTGCTTTTTTACAAAGAGGTAAGCGCGAGTATGGCGATAATGGATAAGCAGAATATGTTTAAAATGATGGTGGTAGCGCTGCCTAATATCCTCCTCGTCCCTACATTGAATAACCTCGCTTTATATTATACATCGGTAACGAATGCGACTATTTTGATTTATACAATGCCTTGTTTTACCTCTGTGATTTTAATGTTAATGGCACGCAAGATTGATTTTTTATCGGTATTAGCGGCTGTTTTATGTCTGTTAGGGGGGGTCTTTGTCTTAAATGAGATATTTATTTCATTGGGGGAGGTGATTATTTTATCGAGTGCGTTAGTGTGGGCGGTTGGCACGATTTTAGCGCAGAAGGTTAAGCCGACGCTATCATCTAAAGCAACATTATTTTGGCAATTTTTATTTTCTGCTCTCTGTTTAGGTGTGATTTTACTCTTCACGTTGGAGCGGCAACAGTGGATTTTATCCGTTGAAATCGTATTGAGTGATTTAAAAATAATGATGAGCTTACTTTATATTAGTGCAATAGGCAGTGCGTTGATTTATTTTATTTGGTTTTATCTGATAAAAACAAAAAGTGCTGAATTTGCGAGTTATGCCACGTTATTTTCACCCCTGATTACATTGGTTATTATGATGTTATTTTCTGATGAATATCCTTTATTGACCCAAGCGTTAGGCTTTGCATTGATATTATTGAGCGCGGTGATTATCAATATTGTGAAGCCTTTATTAACCCGTAGATCAAGCGGTTAATTTGGGCGTTATTTTTGCTAATATGAGAAAAGAGAGTGTTTAGCCCACTCTCTTTTATGATCTGTTTTTTATTTAACCCTTATTCCAACCCAATTCCTTAGAAATCCCCTCCGCCGCGAAACGCATTTCGGCTAATACGTTCTGAATGCCGAGTTGTTTTAGGCGGTGAATGGAAGACGAAACGGAAACGGCGTATTCTACGTTACCGTTTAAGCTGAATATCGGGCAGGCGATGCAGCCGACACCGAGTTCGTTTTCTTCCCGATCCATTGCAAATCCGGTCTGACGAATTTCCGCCAATTCCAGCACCATTGCCTGTTGTGAGGTAATCGTATTATGGGTTAATGGTTGAATCAGCGTTTGGTGGCTGTGCCAATAGTGTGCTAAATAGCTGTCGTCCTGTTCATACGCCAAATAGAGCTTGCCCATTGCCGAGCAATACAGGGCGAGATGTTGCCCGATATAGGCACGAGTCCGCATCATTCCGGTGGTCGGTTCGAGCTTGTAAATCATAATGCCGTAATCGCCCTCCCGCTTTGAAAAATTGACCGTTTCACCCAAGGCTAAATTCAGCTTCTCCAGATAAGGCGAAGCCATATTGATGATATTAAGCGATGATAATGTCTTCTGCCCGAGACTTAAGCATTTTGTCGTCAGCCGATAGCTGCCGTTTGAAATTGCCGGCTGTACAAAGCCTTCACTTTGCAGCCCTTGCAGTAAACGGTGAGTGGTACTTTTATTGAGTTGCGACATTTCCGCCAATTTTGCCAACGGGCAGCCATTTGGAAAGTTACTTAGCAGATCCAATAATCGCAACCCCCGTATCAGACTTTGATTACCCGCACTTTTTTCCGTTTTCATTTTTTCTCCAAGTATTAAATTTTTGTGTATTTTAATCAAAATCGTTTCATATAGTGAAATCAATTTGCGAAAAATTTGCGATCTGGCTCACAGAATTGAAAATTTAAAAATAACATATTGATTATAAAAAGTTTTTATTTTTTAACTTTTATTGACTTTAAATCGTGCAAATTATAATTTGTGAAATAGAGTTTTACTATTTGGAATTAACCCTATGAGGCTGTTATGCGAGTGTCTTATTCAGAATTAAAAGCGGAATTTAAACGGGTGCTGTTAGCCCGCAATGTCGCAGAACCGATTGCGGAAGCCTGTGCCACAATGTTTGCCGACACCACCCAATCCGGCGTTTATTCCCACGGAGTAAACCGCTTTCCCCGTTTTATTCAACAGTTAGAGAAAGGCGATATTCACCCTGACGCCGAACCGACCAAAGTGCTTTCCCTTGGCGCGATTGAGCAGTGGGACGCACATCAAGGGATCGGCAATCTCACCGCTAAAAAAATGATGGACAGAGCAATGGCGATTGCCGATCAGTTTGGCATTGGTGTGGTGGCGTTGAAAAATGCGAACCACTGGATGCGGGGCGGCGGCTACGGCTGGCAAGCGGCAGAAAAGGGCTACATCGGCATTTGTTGGACGAACTCGATTGCCGTAATGCCGCCTTGGGGGGCGAAAGAGTGCCGTATCGGGACGAACCCGTTGATTATCGCCGTGCCGAGCAACCCGATCACAATGGTGGATATGTCCTGCTCAATGTATTCCTACGGAATGTTGGAGGTCAATCGCCTTGCCGGTCGCCAAACGGCAGTTGATGCCGGTTTTGATGATGACGGCAAACCGACCAAAGATCCCGCAATGGTCGAGAAAAACCGCCGTCTAATGCCGATGGGCTTTTGGAAAGGCTCGGGCTTGTCGATTGTGTTGGATATGATCGCCACCTTGCTTTCCAACGGGTTATCGGTGGCGGAAGTTACCGAAGAAAAGGACGATGAATATTGCGTATCGCAAATCTTTATTGCGATTGAAGTTGATCGCTTAATTGGCGGTGCAACCAAAGCGGAGAAATTACAGAAAATTATCGATTATGTGAAAACCGCCGAACGAGCCGATCCGAATATCGCCGTGCGATTGCCGGGACACGAGTTCAACACGATTTGGGCGGAAAACCAAGCGAACGGCATTCCGGTTGATGAGCGTGTTTGGGCGAAATTGAAAGCGTTGTAGAGGGGTAAGCGATTTTTGCAAATAATTGCCGCTAACCGACCGCGTGTTTTTCTTGATTTGAGGCTTGTATGAATAAACTTGCACATATTGCGACTCGTGGGCTGGAAATGCTAGTCGTCCTGATTCTAGCCAAAATGTCGATACTGGTCTTTCTGAACGTGGTGCTACGTTACGGGTTTAACAGTAGCATCAGTGTTACCGAAGAAGTGTCCCGTTATCTGTTCGTATGGCTGACCTTTTTAGCGGCGATTTTGGCTTTTCGTGATAATCAGCACGTCAGCGTAACCGTACAGACTGCCAAGCTCTCGCTCGCTCAACGCCGTTGGCTTTCGCTACTGACAGACGGCGTAATGCTCTATTGCTGCTATTTGATTATCGCAGGCGGCTGGGTGCAGTTTCAGCTTAATTGGCATAACCTCGCGCCGATTTCCAATATTCCAACGGGAATCACTTTCCTTGCCGGCGTTGTCGCGGGAACTGCGATCGGCATCTTGCTCGGCATACGCTGGATCGGGACAGCAAGCGGGCTGATGAAAGGAGAAATTGACAAATGACCGTGGTGATTTTCCTTACCGCCTTATTGGGCGCAATTTTACTCGGCGTACCGGTGGCGTTTGCGTTGTTGATTTGTGGCATTGCCCTGATGCTGCATTTAGAGGTGTTTGATGCTCAAATCCTTGCCCAGCAGCTAGTGAGTGGCGCAGACAGTTTTTCCCTAATGGCGATCCCGTTTTTTATTCTTGCTGGCGAGATAATGAACGAGGGCGGTTTGTCGAAACGCATTATTGATTTGCCGATGAAATTGGTCGGGCATAAGCGGGGCGGGCTGGGATTTGTCGCGATTTTAGCGGCAATGATTATGGCGAGCCTGTCCGGTTCGGCGGTGGCGGATACCGCTGCCGTAGCGGCAATGTTACTGCCGATGATGAAAACTACCGGCTACCCGCTGGACAAATCCGCTGGTTTAATCGGCACGGCGGGCATTATCGCCCCGATTATTCCGCCGAGTATCCCGTTTATTGTGTTTGGGGTGGCGAGTGGCGTGTCGATTACCAAGCTGTTTTTAGCCGGCATTTTCCCCGGTATTTTGATGGGCTGTTGCTTGGCGATGCTTTGGTGGTGGCAGGCAAAACGGCTGAATTTAATGACCTTTTCCAAAGCGACCAAAAAAGAATTATGCTTCTCTTTTAAACAGAGTATTTGGGCGTTGCTGCTGCCCGTCATCATTATCGGCGGTTTTCGCTCCGGAATGTTCACCCCGACTGAAGCGGGTGTGGTTGCCGCCTTTTATGCGTTAATCGTGTCGATTTTTATCTATAAAGAGCTGAAATGGTCGCAGCTTTACGGGGTGATTTTAAATGCGGCGAAAACCACAGCGGTGGTGATGTTTTTAGTCGCCGCCGCTCAAGTTACCGGCTGGCTGATTACGGTGGCGGAGCTACCTCAGATGATGACGGAGCTGCTTGAACCGTTGATTGAATCGCCGACGTTGCTGTTGATGGTGATAATGCTGGCGGTCTTTGTGATTGGAATGGTGATGGATCTCACCCCGACCGTCCTCATTCTCACACCGGTGCTGATGCCGCTGGTGGAAGAAGCGGGCATTGATCCGGTCTATTTCGGCGTGCTGTTTATTCTCAACACCTCAATCGGCTTAATTACACCGCCTGTCGGCAATGTGCTGAATGTGATCACGGGCGTCTCAAAATTGCCGTTCGACCAAGCTGCCAAAGGCATTTTGCCCTATATGTTGATGATGATTGTTTTACTGTTTGCGTTTGTCTTTTTTCCGCAACTGATCTTAACGCCACTGGCGTGGCTACAACCCTAAGCCGTCGTCGAATTTGCAAATACCGCAACTTATCCGACCGCTTGTACAGACCTGAAAGGAGCACACAATGAAATTTTCCCTCAAAACCCTTGCAACCCTTGTGGCAGGCTTTGCCGTTGTTGCCGCTGCCAATGCGCAAACGACCTTACGTTTTGGCTATGAAGCCCCTCGTAGCGATACTCAACACAGTGCCGCCAAAAAATTTAACGAGCTGCTGAACGCTAAAACCAAAGGCGAGATTAAACTCAGCCTGTTTCCCGACAGCACTTTAGGCAATGCACAAACGATGATCGGTGCTGTGCGGGGTGGCACGATTGATTTGGAAATGTCCGGCTCGCCGAATTTTTCCGGTTTAGTGCCGCAGCTCAACGTGATTGATATTCCGTTTATCTTCAAAAATCGCACGCACGCCTATGCGGTATTGGACGGTGAAATCGGGCAGGGGCTGCTGGCACAACTTGAGGCGCAAGGCTTAAAAGGGCTGGCGTTTTGGGATGTCGGTTTCCGTTCTTTCACCAACTCCAAACATCCAATCAATTCCCCTGCGGATATTAAAGGGCTGAAAGTGCGGACTAACCAAAATCCGATGTATATTCAAGCCTTTAGCTTGCTCGGCGCAAACCCTGTGCCGATGCCGCTTTCCGAACTTTACACCGCCCTTGAAACCCGTGCGGTTGATGCACAAGAACACCCAATCGGCATTGTGTGGTCGGCAAAACTCTATGAAGTGCAAAAATACCTCTCCCTCACCAATCACGGCTATACCCCGCTGATTGTGGTAATGAATAAAGCCAAATTTGACAACTTATCGCCAAACTTGCAACAGGCAATTATGGAGGCGGCTAAAGAGGCGGGACAGTACCAACGCCAACTGAACCTCGACAATGAAAAGGCGATCATCGCAAAATTGCAGAACGCTGGCGTTGAAGTGATCGAAAATATCGACACCACGCCGTTTAAAGCCGTAATTGAAGCCGACGTGCGTAAAGCCTTCATCGAAAAACACGGCGAGGATTTGGTGAAGCAGATTGATCGGCTGGCGGAGTAGGCTGCCGCTTATGCCGGCAAAAAAGTGTGAGGATCGCAGTGCGTGTAGCGAAATCAATTTTTCAAAGTGAAGGGGGCGTGGTGAATACACAACCAATTTTAACTTTACAACGGATTGTGAAACGTTTTGGAAATCATACGGCAGTTAATGAAGTTAGTCTGTCAATTCATTCCGGCGAAATTGTGGCGTTATTGGGGGAGAACGGTGCAGGCAAATCCACCCTGATTAAAATTCTTGCCGGCATTTATACCTGTGATAGCGGTGAGATCTGCTTTCACGATCAGAAAATCCAATCCGCCCTTGCGATTGAGAAAGGCGGTAAAAAGCCGATTGCCTTTATTCACCAAGATCTAGGGCTTATTGAGTGGATGACAATTGCGGAAAATATGGCGTTTGTGATGGGATTTCCACGCCGATGGGGGCTGATTGATTGGAAAAAAATTCGTGAACAGGCGCAGCGTGCGTTAGATTTTGTCGGGATTGAATTGTCCGCTCAAACGAGAGTGTTTGATCTTAGTCGCACCGAAAAAGCGTTGCTGGCGATTGCACGGGCAATCGCAGTGAATGCCGAAATTTTGGTGTTGGACGAGCCGACTGCCTCTCTGCCGGCAGATGATGTTGCCCATTTGTTTAATGTCTTGAACCGCCTACGAAGTCAAGGGGTGGGAATGATCTATGTTACACATCGCCTCGATGAAGTGATTGAGATTTCCGACCGCATTTTAGTGATGCGTGATGGTATACCGGTTGCGGAGGGGAGGACGCAAAACTACGATGTAAAAGGCTTGGTGAAAGCGATTGTCGGTGAAGAAAGTCGGGGCAAACAGCGTGCGCCGTTGCCGCAAGGTTCGCCGGAGGTGTTGCGTTTGGACAATGTGGTGGTAGGCGATACCGGCCCGGTGTCATTTGAGCTGCATCAAGGTGAAATGCTGGCGTTAGCCGGCTTACGGGGTGCAGGGCAGGAGGAGATCGGAAGAGCATTATTTGGGTTGAGATCGCTCGTACAAGGCGATATTACCCTTAATCGCCACCCTTATCAGGCTCAATCGCCGCAGGACGCTATTCGGAAAGGGGTTGCATTAGTCGCAGGCGATCGCACGCAAGAAAGCCTGGTAATGTCAATGACAACCTCCGAAAACCTTTTTGTTAATCCGGTGTTGAGCGGTCATTCTGCCTTGAAGCGTTACAGTAAGCGCAAGGAGTGGGCGGAGAGTTGGTTTAAATTTCAATTATTCGATATTCGCCCGAAAAATTTATTTATTGATGTGAGTGCGTTGTCCGGCGGTAATCAACAAAAGATTGTCGTTGCCCGTTGGCTGCATCTTAAAACGCCGCTGCTTATTTTGGAAGATCCGACCGCTGGCGTGGACGTCGGTGCAAGAGCGGAAATTTATGATCTGCTCAATAAAGCGTTAAAAGAGAATGTCGCCATTATTGTGATTTCTACCGATTTTGAAGAAATCGCCCATTTGTGTAATCGGGCTATCGTCTTTAATCGGGGCGAAGTGGCGGGTGAATTATGTAATGAAGCGGTGAGTTTTGCGAATTTGCTTGCCCTTGCTTCGGACAGTAAATCGAAGCAAGCGGTTTGATTTGCAAAAAAATTAACCAAATTAACCGCTTGTGAGGAGGAATAAGAAATGACTCAAACAAATATCAAATCAACCGCATTAGAACAGCCGGTATCCATTGCTCGTGATGGATTGGTTGCGTGGTTTTCCCAAATGCTGACCCGTTACGGTTTATTGTGGTTGTGCATTTTGTTGGTGATTGTTTTTTCATTGGTAACGGATTCTTTTGCATCAATGCTGACATTAAATGCGATTTTAGAAAGTAAATCGAAAATTGCACTTTTAGCGTTGGCCGCAACCACCACGATGATTGTCGGCAAGATCGACTTAAATGTCGGTTTTGGGATTGTGCTATGGCATATCTTGGTAATTACCTTGCAGGTTCAATATGGCTTTTCTTGGCAAATGGCTATTTTGGTTGTGTTGGTGATTGCCGCGTTATACGGTTTATTTAACGGCATTTTGGTTGCGCTTGCCGATATTGATAGCTTTGTGGCAACGCTGGGGTCGGGGACGGTGCTTTATGCCGTTGCCCTATGGCATTCAGGCGGGCGGCAAATTGTAGGCGATTTACCGGACGGGTTTTTAGCTCTCAATAGTACGGAAATTTTCGGCTTACCCGTTTCCGCCTTTTATGTGTTGGTGATCGCCGTTGTAATGTGGCTGATTACCGAACATACACCGACAGGGCGTTGTATGTATGCGGTGGGCGGTAATCCGACGGCAGCCCGTTTGAACGGGATCAATATCAAAAAATATACAATAGTGCCGTTTGTTGTCTCAAGTGTCATTACTGCGTTTACAGGAGTGTTGATTTCCGCTCAACAAGGGGTGGGACAAGCGAGTGTCGGTATGGATTATCTTTTGCCGGCGTTAGTTGGGGCTTTTCTAGGCAGTACGACTATCCGCCCGGGGCGTATTAATGTGTGGGGAACGATAGTGGGGATTGCGATTTTAGCCATAGGCATTTCGGGTATTCAGCAATTTGGCGGCGCATTTTGGGTTGAACCGCTCTTTAACGGCTTAACCTTACTCTTGTCCATTACGATTGCCGGCTATGCCCAGCGTAAACGTTTATTAAATCAGAAAGCGGTACAGAAAAAATCTAAACCATCAGCTATTTAACAGGAGCTATGCTATGAAACACTATGTTAAGTCAACTTTCGTGAGTATTGCTATTTTGGGTTTATGGAGTAGCCATACTTTTGCCTCTGATCCGTTTGTGGAAGAAGTGAAGCAGCTAGTCGCCTCGGCTACGGCAAAACAAGAGAAATGGGACGGCCCTACGGCAGGCCCTCAATTACAGAAAGATAAAACGGTCATTTTCATTGCCTCGGATATGAAAAACGGTGGGGTGTTAGGCGTGATTGACGGAATGAAAGAAGCGGTTGCCGCAACCGGTTGGAAATTGGATATTTTAGACGGAGCAGGCACGGTGAATAATCAATTGGCGGCGTTAAACCAAGCGATTGCCCGCCAGCCTGATGCAATAGTGATTGGCGGTTGGAATCCCAATGTCGCCAAAATACCGCTCAAAAAAGCGGTAAAAAACGGCATTATTCTCACAGCTTGGCACGCCACACCGGAGCCGGGTGCAATTGATAAATACGGCATTTTCTACAATGTTACCTCCAATTCCGATGAGATTGCCAAACTGTCGGCGATGCTGGCTGTGGCGGATTCAGACGGAAAAGCCAAAGTGGTTATTTTAACCGACTCGCTCTATGAAATTGCGTTACGCAAAGCGAATGTAATGAAAGAGGTGATAGAAAAATGTCAAGCGTGCCAAGTATTAGAATTTATTGATACGCCATTGGCGGATACATCAAGCCGTATGCCGAATTTAACTTTCAATTTATTGCAAAAATACGGGGATAATTTGCAATATGCCTTATCTATCAATGACCTTTATTTTGATTTTATGGCACCCTCTTTGCGTTCGGCAAATAAAGTGCGCCCATACAATATTTCGGCTGGGGACGGCTCGGTAACTGCCTATCAGCGTATCCGTCAGAATGACAAACAATTTGCGACCGTGCCGGAACCGTTAAATTTACACGGCTGGCAATTAGTTGATGAGTTAAACCGTGCCTTTGCAGGTGAAAAACCCTCCGGTTATGTTACGCCGGCCCATTTAGTGACCCAAGAAAATATTCGCTACGATGGGGGCGAGCGTAATTTATATGATCCGCAAAATGGCTATAAGCAGGCATATAAAGCGATTTGGGGGATTCAATAACACTTGGGGGAATACCCCTTGATAATGAGGTAGAAGCGTATGACACCATTTTCCGTAGAAATTTACGATGAGCGTTTTCACGCCCTTGTCGGAACACGCTTTCAGTTGGACGAATTATTTGATCAAGCACTTTGGGCTGAAGGGCCGGTGTGGTTAGCGCAGCAAAATGCGTTGATTTTTAGTGATGTCAAAGGGAATACGATGTACCGCTGGCGTGAAGGGCAAGGGGTAACGGTTGAACGCTCTCCGTCTGATTTTGCAAATGGTAATGCGGTGGATCAACAGGGTCGGTTAATTACCTGTGAGCACGGTAGGCGGTGTATTAGCCGAACGGATCAACAAGGCAAAACGTGCGTGCTTATCGATAAAATAGCAGGGAAGCGTTTTAATTCACCTAATGATGTTGTAGTGAAATCCGACGGCACTATTTGGTTTACCGATCCTCCCTACGGTATTTTGAGCGATGCGGAAGGGCATAGAGCGGCAAGCGAAATTGTCGGTTGTTACATCTATTGTTTCGATCCCGACACGAATGAGGTGAATATTGCAACATTTAACACAATGCGCCCTAATGGTCTTGCCTTTTCTCCCGATGAATCACAGTTATTGGTGGCGGATATGTCGGCGGTAGAATTTGGTGAGCAAGGGCTTCATCACCTCGTTATTTTTGATGTGGTCGGTCGGCAACTGAAAAACCGCCGTACCGTCGCAGCCATTACCCCCGGTATTCCGGATGGTTTTCGAATAGATAAGCAAGGGGTGATTTATTGCAGTTGTGAAAATGGCATTGTCGTTTTACTGACAGACGGTTCTCTCTTAGGGCGGTTTATTTTAGGCAAAACCACCTCAAATTGTACCTTTGGCGATGACCAAAAAACCTTGTTTATTACAGCGACAAACAGCCTGTATCGTTTAACCATAGCATAAAGGATAAAAAATGAACTACTACCTTGGCATTGACTGCGGCGGCACCTTTATTAAGGCAGCGATTTTTAATCGGCACGGCAAAATAGCAGCGTGTGTGCGGGAAAATGTGGCGGTGATTAGCGATCAGGCGGGCTATGCGGAACGGGATATGCCGCAGCTTTGGCAAAAATGTGCGGCGGTCATCCGTCAAACGATGGCACAAAGCGGTTTGTTACCAACGGCGATTAAAGCAGTCGGCATTTCTGCACAGGGCAAGGGGGCGTTTTTGCTCGACCGCCAAAATCAACCCCTTGGGCGAGCGATTTTATCCTCCGATCAGCGTTCCCTTGATATTGTAAAAGGCTGGCAACGGCAGGGCATTCCCGATAAGCTCTATCCATTGACCCGCCAAACGTTGTGGACGGGGCACCCCGTGTCGATTTTGCGTTGGCTGAAGGAGCACGAGCCGCAGCGCTATGCGGAAATCGGGGCGGTGTTGATGTCTCACGATTATTTGCGTTTTTGTTTAACGGGCGAGCTGCATTGTGAGGAAACCAACATTTCCGAGTCTAACCTCTACAATATGCAAACAGGGCGATACGATCCGCAGTTGGCACAATGGCTGGATTTGCAAGAAATCAGCGATAAGCTACCGCCTGTAATACGCTCAAATGCGGTAGCAGGCTATGTTACCGAGCAGGCGGCGGCACTGACCGGCTTGGCGGCAGGCACGCTGGTTGTGGGTGGGTTATTTGATGTGGTCTCCACTGCGCTATGTGCCGGTTTGGACGATGAGTATAAACTCAACGTGGTTTTAGGCACTTGGTCGGTGGTGAGCGGTATTACCGATCGGATTGATGAATCCCAAGCCCTGCCGTTTGTATACGGGCGTTATGCCGAACCGCAAAAATGGATTGTTCACGAAGCCAGCCCGACCTCTGCCGGTAATTTGGAATGGTTCTTAAAACAGTGGTCGGCATTAAGTTATGATGAGATCAACCAACGACTTGCCGAGCTGCCGCCGGCTGCCAGCTCGGTGTTGTTTGTCCCGTTTTTATACGGCTCAAATGCCGGTTTGGGAATGAAAGCGGGCTTTTACGGCTTGCAGGCGCATCATCGCCAAGCCCATTTATTACAGGGGATTTATGAAGGCGTGCTGTTTAGCCTGATGTACCATTTAGAGCGAATGTTGCAACGTTTCCCCGACACTCAACGGCTGCGGGTAACGGGCGGGGCGGTGAAATCGGCGGTATGGATGCAAATGCTGGCGGATTTGAGCGGTTTAACCGTTGAAATTCCGCACATTGAAGAAACGGGCTGCTTAGGCGCAGCGTTGATGGCAATGCAAGGGAACGGGGAACAATGTCAGATTGCGTTGTCGCCAGAGATGCAGATATTTACGCCCAATCCCGCTCATTTTGACGCTTATCGCCGCAAATACCGACAATATTGCCAATTAGTCCAAGCGTTACAATCCCTTGAACGATAACGCAAGCGGTCGGTTAATGAGGATTTCTAAAATTGTGTCTCCATTGTGCCAGGTGAGATGATTGCTTATCGGTAGGAGCACAATGCTTGCGTCCGTTTCATCATAGCTTGAAATTAGGTAATTTTATTACGGACATCGTTTTCAGTTCTGACTTCATTTTAATGAAGACGGTGTAGCCTCGCGATGAACCAAATTTGGTGTGTATAGCGACTGTATAATATTGCAAAAAAATGCCACAATATGCCCGCTTGTTGATGATATGGGAGAGAGCAAATGGCAAAAGTGTATATTGTCCACGGTTATACGGCTACGCCGGAGAACCATTGGTTTCCGTGGTTGCAGCAACAATTAATCCAGCAAAATATTGCGTGTGAATGTTTGGCAATGCCTGATTCGGCAAACCCAACACCGGACAGTTGGTTAGCTCACTTAGCGCAAAATGTGGAGATTGATGAGAACACGGTGGTGGTCGGGCATAGTTTAGGTTGCATTGCGTGGCTGAATTTTTTGGCGAAGCACTATCTTCAGCCGGCAGGCGCGGTGCTGGTGTCCGGTTTTTATCAGCCGTTAGATACCTTGCCGGAATTGACGCCGTTCTCTAACCTCTATGCGATTTCACCCGATTTAATGCCGTTTAAATCTTATGTGGTGAGTGCGATGGACGATGCGATTGTCCCGCCGCAATATAGCGATGCGTTAGCGGTGCATTTGTCTGCCGATTATATCCGTTTGGCAACAGGCGGGCATTTCTTGGATCGTGAGGGCTGGACGACATTCCCGCTAGTCTTGGAATTGGTGCAAAAATGCCTTAACCGTTAATTAGCGGACGCCGGCGTGGCGTCCCGACTGATGTCATCATTTAGCCTGTGTAACCGTGATCCAATAGCGTAGCTTTATCCTTTCTTTACATTCTATTTATCCCAAAATATTTCCTGCGTTGTATAATATCCTTGATTTTTAGTGCTTGTATGGCTTTTAGCAAGCGGTTGAAAAGTAACGTTTTTTTGATATATGCCGTTATTGTACAAATTTGAATGTTGATTAGATTGTCGGGACGCCACGCCGTGTCCGTTTAACATCAAAAGCATTTGCTACATAACGCTACGCCCATTTAGAGAGAAGATTATGTTTGAGAATTTATCCGATAGACTATCCAAAACCCTGCGTAACATAACCGGTAAGGGACGTTTAACCGAAGAGAATATTAAAGATACGCTACGGGAAGTGCGTATGGCATTGCTGGAGGCTGACGTTGCTTTGCCGGTCGTGCGTGAGTTTATCAATAAAGTCAAAGAGCGGGCGATTGGTGAGGAGGTGAACAAAAGCCTGACACCGGGGCAGGAATTTCTCAAAATCGTCCGCGCCGAGCTGGAAAGTGCGATGGGGGAGGCAAATGAGGCGTTAAACCTCGCCAGCCAACCGCCGGCAGTGATTTTAATGGCGGGTTTGCAAGGGGCGGGGAAAACCACCTCGGTTGGTAAGTTAGCGAAATTCTTAAAAGAGCGGCATAAGAAAAAAGTGTTGGTCGTGTCGGCAGATGTTTATCGCCCGGCGGCGATTAAACAGCTTCAAACCTTAGCGGAAGCGTTGAAAGTGGATTTCTTCCCAACCGATACCCGCCAAAAACCGGTTGAAATCGCCGAGCTGGCGCTCAAGCACGCAAAATTAAACTTTTTTGATGTATTGATTGTCGATACTGCCGGTCGTTTACACGTTGATGGCGAAATGATGAGTGAAATTCAACACATTCACGCGGTGCTTAACCCGATTGAAACGCTCTTTACTGTGGACGCAATGACCGGTCAAGATGCGGCAAATACCGCCAAAGCCTTTAACGAGGCATTGCCTTTAACGGGGGTCATTTTAACTAAAGTGGATGGCGATGCGCGGGGCGGGGCGGCGTTGTCAATTCGTCATATTACCGGCAAACCGATTAAATTCTTAGGCGTTGGTGAGAAAACCGATGCGTTAGAGCCGTTCCACCCTGACAGAGTTGCGTCTCGTATTTTAGGAATGGGTGATGTGTTATCGCTGATTGAAGATTTGCAACGTTCGGTCGATCAAGAGAAAGCCGAAAAAATGGCAGCGAAATTCAAAAAAGGCGATATGTTTACCCTTGACGATTTCCGTGATCAGCTAGTGGAAATGAAAAAAATGGGCGGAATGATGACGTTGCTTGAAAAACTGCCGGGGGCAAAAAATCTGCCGGATCACGTCAAAAATCAGGTGGACGATAAAATGTTCAACAAAATGGAAGCGATTATTAACTCAATGACGCTGAAAGAGCGGGCAAACCCAGAGATCATCAAAGGTTCTCGCCGCCGCCGCATTGCGTTAGGGTCGGGGACACAAGTTCAAGATGTAAACCGCCTGCTCAAACAATTTGATGAAATGCAAAAGATGATGAAAAAAATGCGCAAAGGCGGAATGGCAAAAATGATGCGTGGAATGAAAGGAGTGATGGGCGGCTTAGGCGGGCTTGGGGGAATGTTTGGTAGGGGATAAGTTTAATAAATGAGAAGTTATTTAGAGCTAATCATTTTGAATATGAATAGATAAGTTCTAAAAAAGTTTTTAAGACTTTTTAGAACTTTCACTAGACATAAAAAAATTAGCTTTATAGTGAGATAGGGGAGATTTACTTTCCCTGCCCCTTGAGCTTCCACACCCTTGCCACGTTTTGAGCGGTTGAGATGAGATTTTCTCTGGCGTGTTTCAGGGTGTCATCAAGGCTGTCAAGCTGTCGGATAATCGGGAAGACGGCATCAATCCCTTGTGGGTAGACCACTTCGTAATCTTCTCGCAGGCAGCCGACAATCGCTATGACAGGCTTATTGAATTGCTTGGCTAACTTCGCTACGCCAATCGGGGTTTTGCCGTGAATGGTTTGAGCGTCCATTCTGCCCTCGCCGGTGATGACTAAATCGGCGTCTTGCAGATGTTCGGCAAGGCGGGTGGCATTGAGGACGATCTCTACACCGGCTTTTAATTGTGCATTTGGTAAGAGCAATACGCCTCCGCCCATTCCGCCCGCCGCTCCTGCTCCTGCCGGTGTCTGAATATCCTTACCTAGCAGGGTTTTGACCTTCTCGGCAAAATGGGCAAGTGCCTGATCTAACAGACTGACCATTTGTGGTGTGGCACCTTTTTGGGGGGCAAAAACCGCCGCCGAGCCCCGCTCGCCGCAAAGCGGGTTATCCACATCGCAGGCAACGTCAATATTAACTTGGTGTAAACGGGGATCTAAACCGCTTAGATCGATCTGTTCAATGTCGAGCAACTGTGCACCGCCAAAACCGATATCCTGCCCTTGCTGGTTATGAAATTTTGCGCCAAGTGCTTGGAGCATTCCGACCCCGCCGTCGTTGGTGGCACTGCCGCCGATACCCAAAATAATCTCGGATACGCCCAAATCCAACGCAGCTTTAATCAACTCGCCCGTGCCGTAGCTGGTGGTTTTCAGCGGATTGCGTTGTGCATTGGGTACTAAATGCAAGCCGGAGGCGGCTGCCATTTCAATAATAGCGGTTTTGCCGTCGCCCGAAAGTCCGAATGTTGCACAGACAGGGTTAGCAAGCGGGGCGATCACTGTGCTTTTTTGCAACGTTCCTCCGCTGGCATCGACTAAGGATTGCACCGTGCCTTCACCGCCGTCTGCCATCGGCACTTTAATATAGCGGGCATTGGGGAAGATTTTGGCAAAGCCGGTTTCGATCGCTTGTGCGACTTCAAGGGCGGTTAAACTTTCTTTGAATGAATCGGGGGCAATTACAATCTTCATTTTAAACTCCTTAAATGAATTGAAATACGCCGAAAATCAGGGTGGAGACTACTGCCATCACAAAGCCGACCGCGGTTTCATAAGGGATCAGTTTTAGCCGCTCTTTGATGTCCATATTGACACTGCCGCCGGTCGCGTGGAAGAACGAGCCGTGCGGTAGGTGGTCGAACACCGTTGCGCCGGCGTGAATCATTGCCGCACCGGCAAGGCTGCTGATGCCTAATTCAATCAGGGTACTGCTGAATACGTTCGCCGCAACGGCTGTTCCGGCGGTGGTTGAGGCGGTCGCTAGCGACATCAACATTCCTGAAATCGGGGCAAGCAGGTAGGACGGTAAGCCGGATTGGGTTAAGTTTTCAATTAAGAGATCTTTTAAGCCAGAATGGGCGATAACGCCTGCTAACGTGCCGGTGCCGAGTAACATAATGGCGACCGGCACCATTTTGGTTAAGCCGACAATCGCATAGTGGTTGGCTTGTTTGAATTTACCCATTGCAATAGCACCGACTACTGCCCCTAACGGCAGAGCAATGAGCGGGTCGATAATAATGTTGCACAGCGGACGCAGTGCAAGCAGTGAAATAGCACAAAGCGGTGCACTGATGGCAGGGAAGAACGACGGTAGCTGATGAGCGGCAACGGCAGTAGTGTCGGCATCGCTTACCTTTGAGCCTTTAGTGATCAGGGTTTTCGCCAAAAGATAGGTGAGAGTGATACCGAAGATCGCCGGAATAATGCCGGCAAACATCACGGAGGTGAGCGGAATTTGGAAAGTATCCGCCGCTGCAATGGCATTCGGGTTCGGCGACATCAAATTGCCCGCTTTGCCGCCGCCGATCATTGCTAACAAAATCGCCATTTTGGACAGATTACCCCGTTTGGCGAGTGCAAGGGCAATCGGCGCTACGGTGATCACCGCGACATCAATAAATACGCCGACCATTGTCAGCAGCATTGTGGCTAAAATCAATGCCAGTAATGCTCTCGTTTCGCCCAGTTTTTTTACAATCGTTTCGGCAATGGTGTTGGCAGCACCGGATTCAATCAACACGCCGGCTAACACACCGGCGGCGAGAATACGCATCACGGCAGTGGTAATCCCTTGTGCGCCGCCAATCATTAGACTGACGGTTTCGGTGAGATTTGCCCCGCCGATTAAACCGCCGACTAATGCACCGACCATCATTCCATAGGCGGGTGAAACTTTCTTCAGGATCAGCGTAATGGCGACTATCAGTGCCACCAATGCGCCGAGTGCGGAAATGGTTGTCATCGTTTATTCTCCCCTAATGGCTAGATAGCAATATTATCCCGTGAGCGAGGGGAGAAATCTTTGTTTAAACGACCAAAAAAGCGGTCGGTTTCGGCAGATTTTTTGTGATTTTCAACTATGGTTTCTGCCAAAGGGTACTGAGATAGAGCATACATTTTTCGTCTATCCGATTGAAAGATAAGCCGGTGAGCTGCTCGATTTTCGCCAAACGGTAGCGTAGAGTATTCGGGTGGATAAAGAGCTGTTCGGCAGTGTGAACCGGATCACAATTTGCTAAAAAATAGTGGGTGAGGGTCTTGGTTAATGTTGCATTTTCCGGTTTTTGATATAGCACCTCGGTCGGTTTAATTGCCTCTTTTGCCTGCCAAGTGTCCGCCAGTTCGTGTAACAAAATCGGTAAGCGGGCGTGATGAAAAAAGTAACTGCATTTTCTCGGACACTGTTTTAGCCCGTAGCGCAGGGTGGCTAATGCCGTTTTATAGGCGAAATGCAGGGACTGCCCCGGTTGCATTGCGCCGACCGCTACTTTATAGCTGTGCGGGCTGACCTGTTCGGCAAAGAGTTTGGTTGGTTCAAAATGTGTCATCGCGGTTAGGGGATTGAGTATGACGATCCGATCTAAGGCGAGAATAGCGATCTCTTGTTGGGGATAGGTTTGTTCAAGGTAGCCGACCCGCTCCTGCAACTGTTCGGCAGTTGACTGCGAAAGTTGAATAATAATGACTGCACGGGGCAAGGCTAAATCAAAGTCAAAAAAAGCGGCTTGCTTTGCACATTTTGCCGGATTGAGCGTACCTTTGAGCAGTTGCAAAATAAATTCTTCTTTATAACGGCGCTGCCAATGGGCTTTTTCGAGTAAAATATGTTGTTCAATAATCAGTTCCGCCGTCATTTTGACCAACTCGGCATAGGCTCGCACCTGTTTCGGCTCGCCGGAAATGCCGACAACGCCCCAGTTTTTACCCAAATAGTGAATTGGGAGATTGATGCCGGCTCTTGCTTCAAATTGCCATTGACGAGCCAGTTCGTCATCGACTTCCACCACACGATTTTGGCGTAACGCAATTATCGCACCGGTATGCTTTTGGTTGAGGCGGGCAGGATCGCCAGAGGCAATAATCACCCCTTCTTCATCCATTACATTGACCGATCGCTGAATAATCCCCATTGTGCGTTTGACAATCTGCTGTGCGATTTGAGTGTTGAGTTTCATTGTGTTTCCCTTTATCTCTTTTGAATAATATAAATGACTTAGGGGAGTATTCGCAATGGTTGATGGGTATAACAAGCGCTTTGTTGCACTGTACTTTTTGCAACTTTTCGGATTAATCCGGCCGCTTGTTTGATCTGTTATAGAATAAAAAAGCCGAACCTGAACCGGTTCGGCTTTTGTTTTTTGGTTATTTAGGCGTAGTTATTGCTTTTTCAGCTTTTTTACCGCCGCTTTTAACGGTTTTTCCTCTGTGGTTGCTGAGGTGGTTTTACGGCGCGTAGTTGTCGGTTTTTTCTCCGCCGTTGCCGTTGTTTTTCGTGGTGCGGCTCTTTTTACAGGTGCTTTTTTCGGCGCCCGTTTAACCGGTTCGGTTACTGGTTCAGTAATGATGTTAAGTTCAACCTGATTGCTTTCCGCCCACTCTTTTAATTTGGCTAAGAAAGTACGTCCCATTGGGCGTGGATCGCCACTGAACAGCGTTTGTAAGCCGTTGTTTTCGATGATATGGCGGCGAAGTGCTAAGCGTTCTTGGTGATTTTCCGCCAAGCGAATAGCTCGTTCGACATATTCATCTACGGTGTTAGCAATCAACCATTCCGGTAATCCAAGACGCTTGAACAGCCCTTCATCGATATGTTCGTGTACTTCCGGTCCTGTTTTACAGATACCGACTAAACCGAGTGTTACCATATCAATGATGCCGTTAGTATTCCCGAATGGGAACGGGTTAAGCATCATATCGCAGTTATGCAAGATAGTGAGATATTGGTGATACGGTGAATGCGGATGGGCAGTCGCACTGTCGCCAAGGTGCGTTTTGATGAACCGTTCGACATAAGGGTGGGTAATCCCCGTTGACTGCCCTAATGCAAAGTGGAAGTGGACTTTCACGTTCGCCCGATCACGAATGGCTTTTAATGCTTCTAAGAAGTATGGGTTGAGCTTCATTGTGGTTGCGGCGATACCGATGTTCACGACTTCCGGATTTTCACGCAGGCGATATTCAACGGAGGATGGCGCAAGGGCAGAAGGTACGTAAGGCAGTGCATCTTTCGGTAAGCGTAATAGTTTTTCGCTGAAGCACTCTTCCGAACCAACATAGTCATCCTCAACAATCACATATTCGATAAACTCGGAATGTGTGGTAGCCGGGTGTCCGAGCGCGATGGCTTGAATCGGGGCAACCCGTGTGTTGCTGGCGAAGATGGTAGTTAAGTCCATACCGATACTTGGCATATATAAAATTGCCGCTCCGTTTTCAGTACAGGTATGTTTTAGTTGCTCCAATTTTTCAACGACACTGTTTCCTTTGACAAGGTGGAATTCGTCAAAAACATCTTGCCCTGCTTGGTCAACGGCTTCACCGCCAAGACCGATCAGATAAAAATGTTCTCGGGCTGCAATCATTGAGGTGGAGTGCGTCCGGTAAATTGAATGAGCAGAGTGGAAATGTTCTAGGAGTACCACCATCACCGGTTTACCGTTGCGATAGCCGATTTCGGTTAAGTCTTGGCGATCTTGCCAACCACTTGCAAGTAAATGGCGACGAATAACTTGATTTAATGCGCCTTTCACACTGTGTTTATTGGCGGCAACGTCATAGCTACAATGCATATAAACATCGTGAGAAATTGCACTTGGTAAGTTGTTGAGATTTTGAATTTGTGCCAGTTTTTGAGGAAACCACTGTAAAATTGCACCACGTTTGCTGAACGCAGCGGTTGTACCGATAAAACGGGGTGATTGCAATGCAAAACATAATGATGCGCATAAATCCGGCGCAGTTTGCCAAATGGTATCCAAGTTTAACGAAATGTTGGATTCCGGCAAATATAAAATGCAGAATTTGATTATTGCTGTTTTGGTTACGGCCAAATGGACTTCATTCGGGTGAGCCGGATCGGGTCTTTGGTTATAGCTACGCAGTATATGGTCGGCATTGACAAACGGCGAGCTGGCAAAAATTAAATTAATCCAGCGTTGTAGTACAAAGAAACGTTGTGCGCCGTTATCGGTAATTTCTAGTTTACTATCTAGGAAAAGATCGGTAATAGCGACCGCCATCCGAGTACAGAAATAGATGTGTTTTTCTTTTTCCAACCCATTGAGCTGTTCCGGAATATCAATTTCAATATCGTTAATTCCGCCAAAATGGCTGTCAATCTTGCCTAAAATTTCGAGTAATTCTAGACAAGCTTGTTCGTGATTTCTCGCTTTTACCGCATTTTCAAAACGAATGACACTAGGTTGTTTATTTTCTGACATAAGCGTTCCTTAAAATCAACAAGTTCCCCGCAGGTCGTATTCATCTGCGTGGGTAATGTTAACGGAAATGATCTGACCGATCGTAATTTCCGCTTTTGAGGTGTTGTCCACATATACAACACCATCAATCTCCGGAGCGTCCGCCATTGAACGTCCGATAATTCCATCATCATCAATTTCATCGACAATCACCGCTAAGGTTTTGCCGATTTTTTGTTGCAACCGCTGTGCTGAAATTTGCTGCTGCAGTTGCATAAAGCGGTGGAAGCGCTCTTCTTTCACTTCCTCCGGCACTTGATCTGCCATTTCAGTTGCCGCCGCCCCTTCGACCGGACTGAATTTAAAGCAACCGACCCGATCAAGCTGAGCCTCTTGTAAGAAATCCAATAATAATTGGAAATCTTGTTCGGTCTCGCCCGGAAAACCGACAATAAACGTTGAACGCAGTGTTAAATCCGGGCAAATTTCCCGCCATTTTTTAATCCGCTCCAATGTCCGTTCGATTGAGCCGGGACGTTTCATTGCCTTGAGAATTTTCGGGCTGGCGTGCTGTAACGGAATATCCAAATACGGCAGAATTTTGCCCTGCGCCATCAACGGAATTAAATCGTCAACGTGCGGATAAGGATACACATAATGCAACCGCACCCATACCCCAAGCGAGCCTAATTTTTCGCACAACGTCAGCAAATCATTTTTGATCGGCATACCGTTCCAAAAGACCGTTTTAGCACCCTCGCTGCGTTTTTTGTCCAACGCATAGGCAGAGGTGTCTTGCGACACAACCAAAATTTCTTTGACACCGGCATCAACTAAACGTTTCGCTTCATCTAACACTTGGACAATAGAACGGCTATCCAAATCTCCCCGCATAGACGGAATAATGCAAAATGTGCAGCGGTGATCGCACCCTTCCGAAATTTTTAAATAAGCGTAATGTTTCGGCGTGAGCTTCACCCCCTGTTTCGGCACAAGGCTGACATAGGGATTATATGCCGGCTTCGGCACATATTTATGCACGTGTTTCATCACCGCTTCATAGCTGTGCGGGCCGGTGATTTCCAAGACTTTCGGGTGGACTTCTCGAATTTGATCTTCTTTTGCCCCCAAACAGCCGGTTACAATCACCTTACCATTGGCTTCCAACGCCTCCCCGATAGATTCAAGGGATTCTTGCACGGCACTGTCAATAAACCCACAGGTATTGACGATCACCAAATCCGCCCCCTCATAGCTTGGGATAATGTTATAACCGTCCGAACGTAACTCCGTCAAAATGCGTTCCGAATCCACTAAATTTTTGGGGCAGCCCAAACTGATAAAGCCGATATTTGGCGTTGCACTCATAAAAAACTCAATAAAAATAAATAGATAATCAAATTAAAAGAGACCCGTGAGCATTTCACAGGCAAAAAAGACTTAATATTGTACAAAATTTGTGGACAAAAGGCGAGAAAACACCACGATTTTTCAGCGCAAGAGAAAATAACCAAGCACAAGCGGTCGCATTTGGTGGGATTTTTGCAATGAGAGGTTGCGGTTTTATACATTTGTATGTTTATAACATAATACCGATTTGCGTGTTATCCGACTGAAAATGGATTTTGTTAAATTATTGTTAATTTAAAGTTGATTTAAGGAGCGGAACGGGCTATGGTGAACGAGATTTCTACGAATAATGGGGAGAACATAATGCAGAACACAACATTTAAACAGCGTTTGTTAGCTGGATGTCTTGCCGTGGTGATGACAAGTGCGACATTCTCAGCAACGGCGCAAGCCTCTCTGACCGCCAATGCGGCGGCACGTTATGATAGCAGTACGGATATTTTCCACCCGGTTTATGCTGAAAATGGAATGGTGGCTACTGAACAGGCACTGGCAACACGGGTTGGCGTGGATATTTTGAAACAGGGCGGAAATGCGGTGGATGCGGCTGTTGCTGTAGGGTTTGCGCTCGCCGTCGTGTTACCTAACGCGGGGAATATCGGGGGCGGCGGTTTTATGGTGCTGCATCACGGGCAAAGCGGGCAAAATGTGGCTATTGATTTTCGTGAAATGGCACCGCTAAAAGCAAGCCGGGATATGTATCTTGATGCGCAAGGTAATGTGATTGACGGCAAATCGTTATTTAGCCATTTTGCTGTCGGTGTGCCGGGAACGGTGGCAGGAATGGAGCTGGCGTTGAAAAAATGGGGAACGCTGCCTTTAGACAAAGTGCTTGAACCGGCAATTAAGCTGGCGGAAGAGGGCTTTCCGGTAAGTCGAACGCTGGCGAATTTGCTGCGCACGGAAGCCGATACCTTAGGAAAATGGCAAAGTAGTCGCAAGATTTTCTTTAAAAACGATCAACCGCTGGCTGCGGGGGAATTATTGGTGCAAAAAGATCTGGCTCATTCATTGAAACAGATTGCCAAGCAGGGCGCAAAAGCCTTTTATGAGGGAGAAATTGCCCATAAAATCGTGCAAGAAATGCAGCGACATAATGGGCTGATTAGCCTTGAAGATATGAAAGGCTACCAAGCCGTTATCCGCCAGCCGATTGAAGGTCATTATCGTGGCTATAAAATTGTTACGATGCCGCCGCCAAGCTCGGGCGGGGTGCATTTAGTGCAAATGTTTAATATGTTGGAAAACTATCCGCTAGGCGATTTTGGGGCGAACAGTGCTAAAACTATTCACTTGTTGGCGGAAACAATGAAATTAGCCTACGCCGATCGAGCGGAGTATCTCGGCGATCCCGATTTTGTCAATATCCCGGTAAAAGGATTAACCTCAAAAGGCTACGCCGCCTCTTTGGTTAGCCACATTAGTGAGGATAAAGCGCGAAGTGCCGCCGACATTAAAGCCGGTCAGCCGCAGCCTTATGAGAGTGATCAAACCACACATTATTCTGTAATGGATAAATCCGGCAATGCCGTTGCGGTAACTTACACGTTAAATCTTAATTTTGGTAGTGGCATTGTGGCGGAGGGAACGGGTATTTTATTGAATAATGAAATGGATGACTTTTCCGCCAAACCGGGCGTAGCGAATGCGTTCGGATTGATTGGTGGTGATGCCAATGCGATTGAAGCGAAAAAACGACCGCTATCCTCAATGACGCCCACCTTGGTGCTAAAAGAGAATAAGCCTTGGTTAGTTACCGGCAGTCCGGGTGGGGCGAGAATTATTACGACCGTTTTACAAAGCATTTCCAATACGATTGATCATCAAATGAATCCGGCGGAAGCAATTATTTCTCCCCGTATTCATCACCAATGGTTGCCGGATGAGCTGCGGATTGAGGAAGGCATTAGCCCCGACACTTTAGCGATTCTTAAAGCGAAAGGGCATCACATTAAGCTCAAAGCCCCAATGGGACGAGTGCAAATTATTCAAGCAAGGGACGGCGGTTTTTACGGCTACTCTGATCCGAGAAATCCTGACGGCAAAACATCAGGGTTTTAAAATAGCAAAGAGAGGTGTTCGGCTAGATCGCCTCTCTTTTTATTTCACAACAAGCGGTCGGATTTTGCGGATTTTTTACAATGTAAGATTGTGGTTTTGTTCGTTTGAATGGTGGTTTAACAATACTATGTAGCCGTTGCACAAAGTTGTTTTTTGTTCGCTTGTAGGGATACACTGCGTGTGTCCGGATTTTAACCTATTGAAATAATTTGATTTTTATAAAGGACACATGCAGTGTGTCCCTACATTCTGTTAAAATGTCTATTTTTGTGCATTTGCTACATAATACTGTGGGTTAATTGTAGAGACGCTACGCTGGCGTCCGTTTAATAACACGTTATTTTAGGCATAGACGCTTGTTAAACAATGTTGCAAATAGCGATTTTCTGCAACCGCTTGAAAAGGGTATAACGTGGTTTGTGGGGATTAGTGTGCGGCGTTATTTGAAAAGAGGTTAATCACCAACACGCCGGCGATAATCAGCGCCATACCGAGAAATCCCGCTAAATCCGGTTTTTGCCCAAAAGCGAAAAAGGCGATGATTGCGGTAATAACAATCCCCACGCCCGACCAAATCGCATAGACCAGACCGACCGGTAGAGTTTTAAACACGATAGAAACAAAGTAAAACGCCAACCCGAAAAAAAGCAGTGCAATGATTGTCGGTACAGGTTTGCTAAACCCATCACTGTATTTGAGGGAGGTCGTGCCGACCACTTCACAACAAATAGAAATGGCTAATAAAATCCACGCATTCATTATTTTTTCCTTTTAAAAACCGATAAAACAGCGATTATTTTAACAAAAAACAAATGTTAAACCAGTCTTGTATTTTTAATGAGTTTGTGCGCAACTATATGATAATAAATGAGAAATAAGCGTAAGACAGCTTGTTTTTGCAAAAGATGACAGAAACGTACCGCTTGTTGAACGGGTAAATCGGCACGAGGCTAAAACCAAATACATAAACCAACGGCGATGATGAGTAATCCGAAATAGAGCATTATCTCCTCCTATTTAATCGGGTGATGGGAGAATGAAATCCCTTGCCTGTGGGCAAATGATAATTGCTTCGCAGCCACAAGTGGCGGCAATATGGAAATAGGCTAATTCATCATTGTGCCGATAAAAATGTAGGGTTGGAAACGTGTGGCACAGATCATCGTTTAAGTCTTGTGCCGTGAGCAAATAGAGATCGAAAATGATATTCTGCATTGAAATATCGGTAAATTCAAAGAAAATAACGTGGTCAAAGCCGATTTTCTGCCCGTTGTTTAAATAAATCTCAAGGGAGGCATTGCGCTCATTATATAAAAAACCGATGATCCCTTGGTCGTGAAAAGGGTAGCGTTTATGTTCCATTTTTGCCTCACTAGACGGCGGAGAGTGGTTATTTTATCCGATTTATGTGTTTATGCACGGCATTTCGAGCGTGGTTACGTCTCTACCCAGCGGAGCCTTAAATGGTCGTATGCCCAATTAAACAGCAACGCATACAGGGTAATCAGCAGGGTTAAACCGATATCGGCGAGCAGTGCCTGCCACAGCGTGAGGTTTAACAGGTAGGCAATAACTGGTACGGTAAAAAGCAGTAAGCCGCCCTCAAAACTGAGCGTATGAAACAGGCGTAGCCCAAAGGAGCGGGCTTCTCGTTTGCCGGTAAAAAATGTGTCGAACACATAGTTGAAAGCGAAATTCCAAACCATCGCCATTATCGCCATCACAACGCTTGTGCCAATCGCCGTTTCCGTTTGCACATTGCCGACGCCCAATACGACCACGGTGCTGACGGCAATAGCGCCCAGTTCAAATAATACCGAGTGAAAAATTCGTTCGCCTACACGCATTTTTATTCCTTTAATTTGTGAATGGTGGGTGCAGTATAAAGGTTAAAGCAGGTTTAAGGTCAAGGGCAATATGCAAAGAAAACCGCCCAAGTGAGCGGGCGGTATTGGCAGGTTGGTATTATTGCATTGGCACGGAAATTGTTGTGCCTTTCATCTTTTCTAACTCTTTATTCATCTGATCGATGATTAGGCGTTTATTTTTATTGATTGCCTCTGCCAATTTTTCGTATTGCTCTTTGGTGTAAGGCACGCTCTGTGCGTTTTGCGGGTTGGCGGCATAGTGTTGTGTGCCACCGCCGGCACACGCGGTTAAAACAAGGCTTAAAGCGGTAAGAAAAGCATATTTTTTCATTATTAACGTCCTATTTTGAAGTGAATAAACGGGTGAACGATGTCGTAACTTAGTGCTTTTCGCCATTGATAAGTTTCGTAAAAGGTGATGTTACCGTGCAAGCGGTGGGTTTTTCGTCATTTTTTGCAAGGTGAGGTCGCAAAACAGCTTATTACAATATTGAAATCACCGTAGCGTAACCTAAACGATGGCATTATCGGTAGGGGTTATGGTGTGTGTCCAAACTCAAGAATACCGTTGCTATCAGATAGCTTCGGTTTGTAAAAAACGTATGATTTCCACCCGCTTGCACTTTCCTGGATTATGGCTAGAATGGTGCTTTTGATGTGAAGTTGTGATGATGTCGGATAATCTTTCCCACCCTGTGCGTGCTGCTGCCAAAGCGGCACTGCCTTATAGCGCCCCAATGATTGCCGGTTTTCTGTTTTTGGGGATTGCCTACGGGCTGTATATGAAATCCCTTGGTTTCGGCGTGCTGTTTCCGCTGTTTATGGCGATGTTCATTTATGGCGGTTCGGTAGAATTTATTATCGCCGGTGCGTTAATGGCGGGTTTCTCGCCGCTCAATACGTTATTGATTACCTTAATGGTGAGTGCCAGACAACTGTTTTACGGCATTTCAATGTTGGAAAAATACGACACTTGGCTGGGCAAAAAGCGGCTGTATCTAATCAGTACCTTGGTAGATGAATCCTTTTCCCTGAATTATATGGCGAAAGTGCCGCCGCATTTGGATAAGGGCTGGTTTTTCTTGTTTGTCAGCCTGTATTTGCATTTTTATTGGACACTCGGTGCGGTGTTGGGCAATGCGTTCGGCAGTTATTTACCGTTCTCGCTCAAAGGGATTGAGTTTGCAATGACCGCACTCTTTTTGGTGATTTTTGCGGAAAATTGGTTGAAGGAACGCTCCCACGAAAGTTCGTTGATCGGCTTCGGTATCGCATTTACCGCCCTTTTAACCGTCGGCAAAACGCATTTTCTTATCCCGACCTTGATTGGCATCTGGCTGGTACTCACCCTCCGCCGCCCGAAATTAGCGGTGAAATTGGAGGCGTTAAAATGACGTTAAACGAACAAATTCTCACGATTGCCATTGCGGTTGCTGGTGTGCAGTTTACCCGTTGGCTACCGTTTTGGGTGTTTTCGCCGAAACGCCCGATTCCTGAGTATATCCGCTATCTCGGCAGCGTGCTGCCGGCGGCGATTTTTGCAATGTTGGTGGTGTATTGCTATAAAAATGTCGATATTACAAGCGGTTATCACGGGCTGCCGGATTTTCTCACCGGTGCGGTGGTGCTGATACTGCATTTTTGGAAGCGGAATATGTTCTTGTCAATGGCAGCGGGGACGGGGCTTTATATGCTGTTGGTACAGACGGTTTTTAAGTAACGGGCAAAAATCGCTTGTAAACTATGCAAATAATTTAGAAATTTAAAAAAAAGGTTGATTTGCGCCGCAAAATCAGTATGATACGCCTCCGTTACGCAGTAATTAAGGGTCGTTAGCTCAGTCGGTAGAGCAGCGGACTTTTAATCCGTTGGTCGAAGGTTCGAATCCTTCACGACCCACCATTGATTACTCGCCAACATAGTCTAAAGGGTCGTTAGCTCAGTCGGTAGAGCAGCGGACTTTTAATCCGTTGGTCGAAGGTTCGAATCCTTCACGACCCACCACTTTAGCCAATCTCAATGATTATCCCGTTTGGGTCGTTAGCTCAGTCGGTAGAGCAGCGGACTTTTAATCCGTTGGTCGAAGGTTCGAATCCTTCACGACCCACCACCTAATTTGCAAATTTCCTGAAAAAACCAACCGCTTGTCATAGCTTTTTTTTCCTTGTTGTAGTAAGGTTCGCCCCGTTTTTGATTGATTTGATTTTGACGGTTTTCTTTCCCAATGTTAAAAAAAATTGTGTTTCTCGGCGGTATTTTGCTTGCCGTTGCAATAGGCGGAGCAGGCTATGTTTACCATCAATTTTCCACTTTAGCTGCCCGCCCGATTATGCCCTCGGCGGAAGCGTTTTTTGTGATTGAAAAAGGCACGTCCAGCCAACAGCTTGCCCGTTCGCTACAACAAGCGGGGCTGATTGACGAGCAAGAAGCCGAATGGTTGCCCTATTTTATCCGTTTTCACCCCGAGTTAAGTCGCTTTAAGGCGGGCGTGTATGCGTTGGACGCTATCCCCGATCTGAAAAGTTTACTGCGCCACTTTAACAGCGGCAAAGAAGTGCAGTTAGACGTGCGTTTTATTGAGGGGAAAACCTTCAAAGAGTGGCGGCAGCAGTTGGCGAAGGCTAAATTCCTCACCCAAACCCTCGCTGGCAAGTCCGAAGCGGAAATCGCTCGAAAGCTTGGCATTTTGCAGCCGACATTAGAGGGCTGGCTTGCGCCGGATACTTACCGCTATGTGCCGTACTCAACGGATATCGAGTTGCTCAAGCGGGCGTACCAACAGCAGCAGAAAGCGTTAGACAGTGCTTGGCAGAATAGGGCGGAAGACCTTCCCCTCAAAAATGCCTACGAATTGTTAATTCTCGCCTCGATTGTGGAGAAAGAAACGGGCATTGCGGCGGAGCGTCCGCAGGTAGCTTCGGTGTTTATCAACCGTTTACGCCATAACTGGAAGTTGCAGACCGACCCGACTGTTATTTACGGTTTGGGTGAACGCTATGACGGCAATATCCGCAAGCGGGATCTGCTTGAGCCGACCCCTTACAATACCTATGTGATTGACGGTTTGCCGCCGACTCCGATTGCAATGCCGAGCCAAGCGGCGATCAAGGCGGCAGCCCAACCCGACAGCACGCCCTACTTTTTCTTTGTGGCGGACGGCACGGGCGGGCATAAATTCAGCCGCACTTTAAACGAACATAATCAAGCGGTGCGGGGCTGGCTGAAAATTGAAAAAATGAAGAAAAGCGAGCAGAAATAATGAGTGGAAAATTTATTGTTGTCGAGGGCTTGGAAGGGGCAGGCAAAAGCAATGCTCAAGCCGTGATCGCCGCCACCTTACGCCGACATCGGCTGGATTTTATTACCACACGGGAACCGGGCGGCACACCGATTGCTGAAGCGTTGCGTACCCTGTGGAAAGAGGGTATTGGCGGCGAACACACCACCGACAAAGCAGAAGTGCTGATGATGTATGCCGCCCGCACCCAGTTGGTTGAAACGGTCATTCAGCCGGCATTGGCTGCGGGCAAATGGGTGATCGGCGATCGGCATAATCTTTCCAGCCTTGCCTACCAAGGCGGCGGACGGAATTTAACGGCGTTGGTGGAGACGATCAGCCACGCAATTTTGGGCCATTTTAAAGCAGACTTCACCCTCTATCTTGATCTCGATCCCCGTATCGGCTTGGAGCGAGCGAAGGGGCGGGGAGCGTTAGACCGCATTGAACAACAGCATATTGACTTTTTCCACCGCACCCGTCAGCGTTATCTTGAACTGGCGCAGGCAAATCCTCACATTGTGGTGATTGATGCGGCGCAAACGATCGAACAGGTATCGGCAGAGATTCAACAAGCGGTCGAATCTTTCCTAAAATCAGCAAATTAGGGCGGACAAATGGCACTCTATCCTTGGCAGACGGCAACTTATCAAGCATTGAGCAACGCTTTTCTCAACGGGCGCGGGCATCACGCCTTACTGTTTAAAACCGAGCTTGGCTTAGGCACGGACACATTGGTACGTCATTTCGCCCATTGGTTGCTTTGCCAGCACCCGCAGGGCAATTTAGCGTGCGGGCAATGCAAAAGCTGTTTGCTGACACAGGCGGAGAACCACCCCGATTTTCACCTGATCCACCCTCTTGATGGGAAGGATATTGGGATCGATCAAATCCGAGAAATGACCGCCCGTTTGCAACAATTTGCGCAGCAAGGCGGTAATACGGTTGTGTATATTCAAGATGCGGATCGGCTGACCGAAGCGGCGGCCAATGCTCTCCTTAAAACCCTCGAAGAACCGCCACAACAGTGCTATTTCCTGCTTGAAGCGCCGTTGTCTGCCCCGATACTCGCTACAATCCAGAGCCGCTGCCAAACGTGGTTAATTCACACGCCGGAGCATCAAATTGCGTATGACTGGCTACAATCCCACTGCCCGAATACCGAGCCGCAATCCATTGACGTCTCATTGCGTCTTTGCCGCCACCGTCCGTTGATTTGCAAAGATTTCCTTGAAACCGACCGCTTGACGCAACGCAAAACCTTTTTCCAAACCTTTTGGCGATTTTACAAAAGCCGTGATGTTTGGTTTATGCTCAAGGCATTTTCAACCGATATACCGCAGCTTCTGACCGAACTGGAATGGCTGGAGAGCTTTTTTAGCGATGCCGTTAAAGCGAAACTGGCAATAACTAACGGTTGGCTCAACCTTGATCTGGAAAAGGGAGTACAGTTATTTAGCCAACAGCTCAGTACCCGACAGCTGCTGGCAGGTCATCAAATTTTGCAACAAACCCAGCAGGATTTGCGGGAAATCAATGCCGTTAATGCCGAGCTGATCGTAATGGACTGCCTGACGAAGTTGGTGCTGCGGGTGTTTGAAGGCTGCTTGCCAGCCTGATGGCACTATCCCCCCTGCAGCCGCTGTAATAGCCTGTCCATTGCCCGATAGCCGAGGGCTTCGGCGATCTGGGGTTGCTGAATATCGGGTTCGCCGGCTAAATCGGCAATCGTACGGGAGACTTTCAAAATGCGGTGGTATGCCCGCACGGATAGCCCCAGTTTCATCAGCGCATTTTCAAGGAATAACGCATCTTGAGGGCGGAGGCGGCAGTCCTGCTCAATCTCTTTGGTGGTTAATTGCGCGTTGATTTTGCCACGGCGGTTAAATTGTAACTGTCGGGCATCAAGTACCCGCTTGCGAACCTGTTCCGTACTTTCACCCCGCTGATCTTGTGCGTTTTGTAACGCCCCTTGCGGCAATAACGGCACTTCAATGGATAAATCGAAGCGATCCAAAAACGGGCCGGACAAGCGGTTGAGATAGCGCATTACCTGCTGCGGTGAGGCACGATTGTGCGTGCCTTGATAATGACCGGTCGGGCTGGGATTCATTGCCGCAATCAGTTGAAAGCGGGCGGGAAAACGCACTTTGGCATTTGCCCGTGAAATAATGATCTCGCCGGATTCTAACGGTTGCCGCAGAGCGTCCAGTACTTTACGTTCAAATTCGGGTAATTCGTCCAAAAAAAGCACACCATTGTGGGCTAATGAAATTTCACCTGGTTTGGGGATCGATCCACCGCCGACCAACGCCACGATAGACGCACTGTGATGCGGCGAGCGGAACGGGCGGGTTTTCCAATGTTGAATATTCAGCTCGTGTTGAACCAAGCTGGTGATCGAGGCGGTTTCGATCGCTTCTTGATCGGTCATTTCGGGCAGCAAATCGGCAAGACGGCTGGCGAGCATTGTTTTGCCCGTGCCGGGTGGACCGAGAAAAAGCAAATTATGCTGTCCGGTTGCGGCGATAGTTAATGCCCGTTTGGCGTGTTGCTGCCCGATAATGTCGGTTAAATCCCGTGCAACAAGCGGTGAGATTGAGGTATTTTTTGGCAAAAGTTGCTGGGCGATCGGCAAACTGTCCCGATTATTTAAAAAATTGACCACTTGCAGTAGCGTTTTGGCGCAATGGGTTTGGGTTTGGCTGACCAGCGAGGCTTCATTTGCGTTTTGCTGGGGAATAATAATTTCCCGCCGAGCGTGGTGGGCGGCTAAAATAGCCGGAATTGCCCCTTGTATGCCACGAATATGCCCCGTAAGCGATAATTCACCCAGTAGCTCGACTTGGCGTAATTTGTCGCCGTCAATTTGCCCCGAAGCTGCCAAAATGCCGATTGCAATCGGCAGATCAAAACGCCCGCCTTCTTTAGGCAGATCTGCCGGTGCGAGATTGATGGTAATCCGCCGTGCCGGATAGTCGAAATTGGCATTGATTAACGCACTGCGTACCCGATCTTGCGCTTCTTTCACGCTCTTTTCCGGCAAGCCGACTAAAAATAGCCCCGGACTGCCGATGCTCATATGCACCTCAATTGTAACCAGCGGTGCTTCGACCCCGATTGACGCTCGGCTGTAAATAATTGCTAATGACATACGCCCCTCTTTATTGCAAAGATTAGCCGAAAGCACATTGGTGAGATAGCACGAAAAGTGAATTTTACGATCTGTGTCGTAAAAATTTTGCAAAGATCAAGGCAGAACCGACCGCTTGTAGTAAACTTCACCTTTTGGTGAAACTCAGTAAAGGGCGATGAAATGGGAAATCAACAAGAGGTGATCGTTATTGGCGGCGGAATGGTCGGGGCGGCAACGGCGTTGGGGTTGGCGAAGTTGGGGCTAAAGGTCGCTCTGATTGAAAAACAACCGCTGCCGACCTTTCAACCGAACTCGCCCTACGATGTGCGAATTTCAGCAATCAGCGTGGCTTCTGTGGCTTTACTGGAAGCGTTGGGGGCGTGGCAACAGATTGAAACGCTGCGGGTTCACCCTTACGATCGTTTGACGACTTGGGAAATAGACGGCTTTGAAACGGCGTTTTCTGCCGACCAGTTAGGGCTGGATAAACTGGGGTTTATGGTTGAAAATAAGGTGATCCAAATCGGGTTGTGGCAAGCCTTGAACGGCTATCCCAATTGTACGCAAGCGGTGGGTTTTTCGCATATTTCCGCAAAACGTCGCGAGGGAATTTGGGCGGTGAAATTAGACGATAAAACTGCGTTTTCCGCCCCGCTCTTGATTGCGTGTGATGGGGCAAACTCCCTTGTGCGCCAATGGGCAGGCATTGGGCTAACGGCGTGGCAATATCGCCAACATTGTTTATTAGCGGTGGTCAAGACCGCACAACCTGCCGAAACAACCACTTGGCAGCAATTTTTTCCGAGCGGCCCACGGGCATTTTTGCCCCTTGCCGAACAAAACGGCTGCGTGGTGTGGTATGACGCACCGCACCGCATTGCGCAACTGAACCAAATGAGCGAGACCGCGTTGGCGGCTGAAATTCATCGCCATTTTCCGACTCGGCTTGGTACGGTTGAAGTAACTGCCCACGCCGGCTTTCCATTAACCCGCCAACACGCACAGCATTATGTGAAAAACGGCGTAGTGCTGGTTGGCGATGCGGCACATACAATCAACCCGCTGGCAGGACAAGGGGTCAATCTCGGCTTTAAAGATGTTAAGAGCTTGTTGGCGGTGGTGGAACAAGCGGTCAAAAAAGGTGAGAATTTTGCAAATGAGGCGGTTTTAAAACGTTACGAACATCAACGTAAACCGGATAATTTACTGATGCAAACGGGAATGGATCTGTTTTATAAAACCTTTAAAACGGATTTATTGCCGCTTAAAGCTGCCCGTAACCTCGGCTTGATCCTTGCCGAGCGGGTAACGCCGTTGAAAAAAAGGGCGTTGAAGTATGCCTTGGGCTTATAAAAATAAGGGTGAAAATTCACCCTATTTTGTGCTTAAAGCACCATTCTCACGCCGTCAATTTTAGCTAAATCAGCATAGAGGGTTTCGACTTGTTCGATATTTTCAGCGGTGATGGTGATCGATACGGAATGGTAAGTGCCTTTGCCACTCTCTTTTAAAGTGGGGTTGTAATCGCCTTTCACGACCTTTTGCACTTCGGCGACCACATCATCAATCAGCCCTGCACGGCTTGCGCCAACGACTTTAAAGGTAAATGAACACGGAAATTCAAGCAAATCTTTTAATTTTGCTTGAGGAATATCTGCAAGATTGACGGTTTTCGTTGCTGCCATTGTAAAATCCTTCTTGATAAAAAAGCGCTATTATAACGATCTTCATAATGGAGGAATAGCTTAACCCCATTTTAAAATATGCCATTATTCTTTTAGAATAGCGGTATTTTCGGCTCAATTAGGCGGTTAAATGCCCCATATTTATCTCGGCACGGGCGGTTATAGCGACACGGATCTGTTCGGCACACTCTACCCTTTCGGCACAGCTAAAGCGGATTTTTTGCACCATTACAGTCGCCATTATGACACTGTGGAAATCAATAGCACTTTCCACGCCCCAATTGGTACAAAGGCGTTGCAAGGTATGTTGGAGAAAGCGGCGGGGCGGTTGCGTTTTGCGATCAAGTTACATCAGGATTTCAGCCATAAACGTACGGCAACCGCCGAGCAGGCCCAATGGTTTTTGCAAGCGTTGCAGCCTTTGATTGACGCTAACGCGTTGGCAGCACTGTTTGTGCAATTTCCCCATACCTTTGAACGCACTCCGCTAAACCGGCATTATTTGGCACGGCTGACCGACTGGTTCGCCGATTACCCGTTGGCGGTGGAGTTTCGCCACGCAAGCTGGCATATCCCGCCGGTGTTTGACGCCTTTCGGCAAAAGCCAAATCTAATTTGGTGCAACGTGGATTATCCGGCAAATATCGGCTTGCCGGCATTTGAGTTTCAAACGAATCAACGGGTAGCTTATTTGCGTTTGCACGGTCGTAATCCGCATTGGTGGCAGGCAGATTCCGCCCAAGCCCGCCACGATTACCGTTATGGTGAGACGGAATTGGCACAACTGGCACAGCAGATTGCCCGACAACCGTTTGACGAGCTTTATCTCTATTTCCAAAACACCACGCAGAGCCACGCCTTTTACAATATTGCCACGCTAAAAGGCTATCTGATGGCACAGGGATTTAGTGTGAAAGAGAAGGTCGAAGAGATTAGGGGCGAACAGTGGGGGTTATTTTAGACAAGCGGTCAGATGGGGCGGATTTTTTGCAAAAAATAATGTGCCAAAACGTGGCTGAAAAGGCAGGTAAATCACGATTGGGGTGATGGGTCTCAATCTGTGTTTAAGTTGTGGGCGGCGCGTAAAAGGTAACGAGATTTTGATGGCGGGCATCGTACTGTTTGCCCCAATCACAAATCGTATGGAGCACGCCGACCAAACTTTTCCCCTCTTCTGTCAGTGTATATTCGACTTTGGGCGGTACTTCCGGAAAAATGTGCCGTTTGATTAGGTCGTCATTTTCAAGCTGACGGAGTTGCTCGGTCAAGACTTTGGCACTGATGCCTGTGAGTAACGTTTGCAATTCACTCGGACGTTTTGCCCCTTCATTGAGATAGAAAAGAATCCACGTTTTCCACTTGCCTTGTATCAGGCTGATAACGAGATCGGCTGCCGAAAAGTATTTCATACGCTAACCCCTTATTTTTATTAAAAACTTACCTGTCGGTAACTATTGGACAAAAAAGTTACTTATTTTCAATGAGTTAATTTAAAATTATACTATCAAAGAATGAATGTAAATGGAAAGCAGAGGAGCTAAAAATGTATATTTTATATTCTGTTCCGGGATCGGAAAATGCACGGAGCTTATCCCCGTTTGCTTGGAAGGCGGAGGCACTGTTAAAGTTGAGCGGCAAGCCTTATCAAGTGGAATTTGTCGCCGACTTGTCCAAGATGCCGAACGGTAAAGTGCCGGTTTTGCAAGACGGTGAGCAACAGATTGCCGACAGCTCGCTGATTCAGCGTTACCTAGAACAAAAGGGCGATTTGGCACTGGATCGCACATTATCCGCCGCACAAAAAGCGGTAGCGGAAGCCTTTCGCCGTATGGCAGAGGAACATTTGTATTGGGTTGGCGTTTATGCGCGAATGGTTGATCCAGCAGGCGAGGCGTTTGTGCGGAATGCAATGTTGGCAGGATTGCCGCAGGAAGTGCAAGATCAAGTAATGACGCAGTTGCGGGAAGGTTCTCGCCAACAAATGCACGGGCACGGGATCGGTCGCCATTGTGCCGAGCAAATTTATGCCTTTGGCTGCCAAGATGTTCAAGCGATTGCTGATTATTTAGCGGATAAACCGTTCTTTTTTGGGGACGCAATTCACTCGATCGATTGTGTATTAGCAACGGCGATCGCCGGTTTTCTGGCAAATCCGTTTAGCAATCCGCTGACGGATTATGTTCGCTGCTTGCCAAATTTGGTGGCTTATGCCGAGCGGTTTAATCAAGCCGTGTTCAGCTAATACAAGCGGTCGGTTTAGGCAAAATTTTTGCAATAATTTGACAAAAACCGACCGCGTGATAGCGGGCTGTTTTAAATCCCTCGTGAATGAGGGATTTATTTCATCTGCGCAAAGGCGAGATCCGCCATTGCGAGCGTGTGTTGAATATCGTCATCACTGTGGGCGAGGGACATAAAGCCCGCCTCAAATGCGGACGGTGCAAGGTAAATCCCTTTTTCCAGCATTTTATGGAAGAAGGTGTTGAAGGCTTGTACATCGCATTTCATCACATCCTGGTAGCTTTCCACTGCGGTTTGCTCGGTGAAGAACAGCCCGAACATACCGCCCACATATTGTACTGTGAGCGGAATGCCGTGTTTGTCGGCAAGGGCTTTGAAGCCTTCGGCGAGGGTTTTGGTTTTTTCCGCCAGTTTTTGCTCGTTGCCCGCTTTGGCGAGTTCGGTTAAGCAGGCTAAACCTGCCGACATCGCAATCGGGTTGCCCGATAGTGTGCCGGCTTGGTAAACCGGGCCGGTCGGGGCAATGTGTTGCATAATCTCTTTTTTGCCGCCAAATGCGCCGACCGGCATTCCGCCACCGATGATTTTGCCCAGCGTAGTCAAATCCGGTGTTACGCCGTAGTATTGTTGTGCACCGCCGAGGGCGACACGGAAGCCCGTCATTACTTCATCAATGATAAAGAGTGCGCCGTACTGGGTGCAAAGTGCCCGCAAGCCTTGCAGGAAGTTCGGTTTCGGCGGAATGCAGTTCATATTGCCCGCCACCGGTTCGATAATTAAACAGGCGATTTGGTCGGGGTACTGTTCAAAAGCGTGTTTGACCGACTCAAGATTGTTGTATTCACAGGTGATTGTGTGTTTGGCGAAATCGTCCGGCACGCCCGGCGAGCTAGGCTGCCCAAGGGTGAGTGCGCCTGATCCGGCTTTAACCAGCAGAGAATCGGAATGGCCGTGGTAGCAGCCTTCAAATTTGATGATCTTATCCCGCCCCGTGTAGCCGCGAGCCAAACGAATGGCGGACATTGTCGCCTCTGTGCCGGAGCTGACCATTCTCACCATTTCAATGGAGGGGACAAGTCGGCAAACCAGCTCGGCCAGCTCAATTTCAACGGCTGTGGGTGCGCCGAAGCTCAAGCCGTTCGGCACGGCGTTCAGTACCGCTTCAATAATGGCGGGGTGATTATGCCCCAATACCATTGGTCCCCAAGAGCCGACATAATCAATGTAGCGTTTGCCTTCACTGTCGGTAATATAAGCGCCTTCGGCTTTTTCGATGAATACCGGCGTGCCGCCGACCCCTTTAAAAGCTCGAACCGGCGAGTTTACGCCGCCCGGAATCACTTTTTGGGCTCTGTCAAAGAGCGATAAAGATGATGTCATTTTAAATCCTTAATCAATCGGTAAAATCTTGCGAAAATGGTGGATTATTATCCCTTGTCGGACGAGGCTTGTCCATTTTTTATATTGAGAGTTTTGTGGTTTATGCTATGCTGAACGGCATTTCTATGGGTTATTTTTAAGGATAAACCTCGTTATGTGGCTTACCTTTCTTGCCGTGCTGTGCGTGTCGTTTGCGACATTGGTGGCAATGCGACCGGTCGCCGAACGGATTGGCTTGGTAGATAAACCGAATTTCCGCAAACGTCATCAAGGGGTGATCCCGTTAATCGGCGGCATTGCGTTATTCTTGGGCAATTTAGCGTTTTACGCGTTGGAATGGGAGCAGATGCGGCTGCCGGAGCTGTATTTAACCGCATTGACAATTTTATTGGTGATCGGCGTGTTAGACGATCGGTTTGACATTAGCCCGCTGTTGCGTGCCGGCATTCAGGCGTGTTTGGCGGGAGCAATGATTTATAGCGGTTTGTCGATTGAGAATTTAGGGCAGCTCATCGCTCCGTTCAGCCTTGAAATCGGCGCATTAGGTGTGGTGCTGACCGTGTTTATTACCATTGGGGTGATTAATGCCTTTAATATGATTGATGGGATTGACGGCTTATTGGCAGGGCTGTCCAGCGTCAGTTTTGCCGGGCTCGGCGCGCTAATGTGGTTGGACGATCAAACCGCTCTTGCCTATTGGTGCTTTGCGATTATTTTGGTGTTATTGCCTTATGCCCTGTTTAATCTAAGCGTGTTTGGAGCAAGGTGGAAGGTGTTTATGGGCGATTCCGGCAGCACCCTGATCGGCTTTACGATTATTTGGATCTTGCTGCTGAGCACCCAAGGGCAAGGGCACCCGATTAGCCCGATTACCGGATTATGGCTGATCGCCGTGCCGCTGATTGATATGGTGGCGGTGTTTTTCCGCCGTTTGAAAAAGGGAAAAAGCCCGTTCCGTCCCGACCGCTTGCATATCCACCATTTGATGATGCGGGCGGGGTTAAGCTCTCGTCAAGCCTTAGCCGTGATTACTTTTGGCTCGGCACTTTGTGCGGGCTTTGGGGTGCTGGGCGAGGTAAATTATTGGAATCAATGGGTAATGTTTATTGCGTTTATTTGCCTGTTTTTTCTTTATTCTTATTCAATTGTCCACGCTTGGCGGATTACCCGTTTCGTACGCCGCCAAAAACGTCGGATGCGTAAAAAATTAACAAAGTAGCACAAATTATGGAACATCAAAAACCAAAAACATCGTTATTATCAAATATACTGATTTTAGTCTTTTTCATTGGCTTAAGTGTTGGGGCAGGCTGGCTTCATCTCGCGACACAGCCGCAAGAGTGGCGGGTGAGCGCACGGTTTGACGCGCCGAAAGTGGCGGAGCTGGGTAATTTTTATTCATTAAAAAGCACGTATCGGCAGGTGCAAAATGACGGCAATGCTCTCCCTCACAATGAGCAAGAGATCACCGCTGCCGCCTTTGATGAATTTAAGCAACGTTTAACCGCACTTGACGATCGTTTAGAGTTTCTCACCAACAATACGCTCGTGCAGCAGACCGCAGCGGTAAACCACCAACCGACAGCCGTATTCGCCCGTCAGCTGGCGGAAAAATTGAAGTTTGATAGCGCGACCGGTACGTTATCTTTTCAGTTGGTAAATCCGGATCACGCTGCAACCGTCTTGAGTGATTTTATTCAGAAAAGCAGCCTAAAAGCCCGTGAGAATTTGAATAACGATTTGATCCAACAGTGGAAACTGCTATTTCAGCAGGTTAAACAGTCGGCAGATGCCAATCTAGGCGAACAGTGGCAGGCAAAATTAACCCTAATGCGTTCGGTGCAACCCCTTGATAATCAATTAGTGCCTTATCATTTTATTCAAAAACCGATTGCGGCTACCAAGCCGGCGTTACCGGACAACCTGACGCTAGTGCTGGCGCTGTGTGCCGGATTTGGGGCGTTGCTTGGATTGTTTGTGATAGCGTTACGGCGAAAATAATGCGCCACATTCTGATAGTATTCGGCACTCGCCCTGAGGCGATAAAACTCGCCCCGCTGATTAAAACGCTACAACGGCAGGCTGAATTTAAGCTTACCCTGTGCGCAACGGGGCAGCACCGCCAAATGCTCGATCAAGTGCTGCATCAGTTTGAAATTCAACCGGATATCGATCTCAACATAATGTCGGCGCAGCAGAGTCTCGCCGAGCTTCACGCCCGATTACTGCCCGCATTGCAACAGGTATTGGCGCAGCATCAGCCCGATTTGGTGCTGGTGCACGGCGATACGAGCAGTGCCTTTATCACCGCCCTTGCCGCCTATTATCAGCACATTCCGTTAGCGCATATCGAAGCGGGGTTACGCACCGGCGATCTCCATTCCCCTTATCCTGAAGAGGCGAACCGCCGTTTGATCAGCGTATTAGCTGCCTATCATTTTGCACCGACTCCGCAGGCACGGCGGAATTTACTCAAGGAAGGCGTGGCTGCCGAACGCATTTGGGTAACGGGAAATACCGTAATTGATGCCCTCAAGCTAATGTTGCAAAATATTGCCGAAAACGCCCCGCTTGCCGCACGGTTAGCGGCGGATTTTGCCTTTCTTGAGCCACAGAAACAGTGCGTCTTGGTAACCTGCCACCGCCGTGAAAATTGGGGCGAGCCGCTAGCGCAGATTTGTCAAGCGTTGGCTAGGCTGGCAAGATGCCGCCCGAATGTGCAGATCGTTTTCCCTGTGCATCTCAACCCGCAGCTACGAGAGCCGATCGCGCGGCAACTGGCAGGCATAGAGAATATTTTTCTGCTTGAACCGCAAGCCTATTTGCCGTTTGTCTATTTAATGTCCCGTGCCGATCTGATTTTGACCGATTCCGGCGGCATTCAAGAGGAAGCCAATGGGCTGGCAAAACCGATTTTATTGATGCGGGAGACCACCGAACGAACGGAAGCAGCGGAGGCGGGCACGATGACATTAGTCGGCACTGATGCAGACAGATTAGTCAGCGAAGTGTTACGCCATTTGGCAATGCCGAGCCAACCCCGTTCAGCTCCTTGTTTCTACGGGGACGGACAGGCAAGCGAACGGATTGCGGCAATTTTGAAAGAGAACCAAAATGGCGGATTTTAACCGAATTTGCGTGGTCGGCTTAGGCTATATCGGCTTGCCGACTGCCCTTGCTTTTGCCAATGCCGGCAAGCACGTGATCGGCGTGGATGCTCATTTGGCACGGGTGGCGCAGCTCAACCAAGGTAACGCACCGATTGCCGAAAAGGGCATTGATTTGGCGTTACGGCAAGCGGTCGATAGCGGCAATTTTATTGCAACCACCAAACCGGAGGTTGCCGATGGGTTTATCATTGCCGTGCCAACGCCTTTAACGCCAGAGCATCAGCCGGATTTGCACTTTGTTGAACAGGCAGTAGCGGCTATCGCTCCCGTGTTAGCCAAAGGGAATTTAGTGGTGCTGGAATCGACCTCGCCCGTTGGCACGACCGACCAAATCACCGAGTGGCTACGCCTTGCCCGCCCGGATTTACATTTTCCGGACGAGGTGAACATCGCCTACTGTCCGGAGCGTGTCCTACCGGGCAATATTTTGCAGGAATTAGTGGCAAATGACCGCGTGATCGGCGGGCTTAGCCCAAAATGTGCGCAACAAGCGGTCGCTTTGTACCGACTTCTTGCAAAAGGCGAGTGTTTAACCACGAACGCTCGTACTGCTGAAATGTGTAAATTGACGGAAAACAGCTTTCGAGACGTCAATATTGCCTTTGCGAACGAATTATCGCTGATCTGTGATCGGCTAGAGATTGATGTTTGGGAGCTGATTGCACTGGCAAACCGCCACCCACGCGTGCAGATTTTGCAGCCGGGGGCAGGGGTCGGCGGGCATTGCATTGCCGTTGATCCGTGGTTTATGGTGGCACAAACGCCGGATTTAGCCCGTTTAATTCAAACTGCCCGCCACGTCAATGATGCCAAACCCCAATGGGTGATCGATAAAGTGAAAGCCACCGTTGCCGATTGTTTGGTTCACTCCAATCACACCGCACAGGATCTGAAAATCGCTTGTTTGGGGATCACCTTCAAAGCCGATGTGGACGATGTGCGGGAAAGTCCGGCACTGGCGATTACCGAAGCCCTTGCCGAGTGGCACAGCGGTGCGTTATGGGTGGTTGAACCGAACCTGCCCGCCTTGCCGCCGTCTCTCGCTAAAGCTGAGTTAGTTACGCTCGATCACGCATTAACGCAAGCGGACGTATTAGTCTTGTTGGTCGATCATCAACTTTTCAGACAAACCCCCTTGACAGAACAAACAACGCCGTGGCGGGTGGATACCAAAGGGATATGGCAGAGATTATCTTAAACGAATGGGAAACGGCGTTTTTCGGGCGTCGGATCGGGCGGCTTTTGCTAAAAAATGTGCCGAACCGACCGCTTGCCGGTGAATTATTTGCCGATTTTGCCTTAGTTGCCGCTAAAATCAGCGCAAATGAAACGGCATTATTGCACTATTTGCAGCACAATCAGTTCCAATGGGTAGAGGGCGAGTTGCTCTTTGTGCTGCCGCTGCCGTCTCACCCTTTGCTGGAATTAGCGGTGGCAACGCAGGCTGATCTGGCTGCGCTGACCGCACTGTTTGGCAATGCTTTTCCGAACAGCCGTTTTCGTATGCCCTATTTTTCGGCGAGTGAAAATCAGCGTTTTTACCGTCAGTGGATTATAAATGCTGTGCGGGGCAGCTTTGATGATGTGTGCCTGATTATCCGGCGGCAGGGACAAATTGTCGGCGGGGTCAGCGTTCGGCTTGCTGACGATAACGCTGATATCGGTTTATTGGCGGTGGCAGCATCTGAGCAGGGCAATGGGGTGGGCAGGGCGTTATTGCACGGTGCAATGGGTTGGGCGAAGCAGCAGGGGGCGGCAGCGTTGAGGGTGCGCACCCAATCCGGCAATTTAGCGGCAATCCGGCTCTACCAACGCATTGGGGCTGTGCCGCAGGATCTTCATTATTGGTTATATCGTAATGCACATTCCGTTTAATCGACCGACATTGGTCGGCGCAGAGCTGAGTTATGTACAACAGGCGATGGCAAGCGGGCAGCTTGCCGGCAACGGTGAGTTCAGCCGCCGCTGTGAACGGTGGTTCGAGCAGCAGTTCGGCACGCACAAGGCACTGCTGACGCCCTCTTGCACCGCCGCTTTGGAAATGGCGGCAATATTACTCGATATTCAGCCTGACGATGAAGTCATTATGCCGAGCTACACTTTTGTCTCAACCGCCAATGCGTTTGTGCTACGGGGAGCGAAGATTGTGTTTGTCGATGTTCGTCCGGATACGATGAATATAGATGAACGTTTGATTGAACAGGCGATCACGCCGAAAACCAAAGCCATTGTGCCGGTGCATTACGGCGGGGTTGCCTGCGAAATGGCAACGATAATGGCGCTGGCGGCGAAATATCGACTTTGGGTCGTAGAAGATGCGGCGCAGGCGGTAATGGCTCGCTATCGGGGTAAGCCATTGGGCACGATTGGGCATCTCGGCTGTTACAGTTTTCACGAAACGAAAAATTATACCGCCGGCGGCGAAGGCGGGGCAATACTGATCAATGATCCGCAACTCGTCGCACGGGCGGAGATCGTGCGGGAAAAAGGCACGGATCGCAGCCGTTTTTTTCGGGGGCAAGTGGATAAATATCGCTGGCAGGATGTGGGATCGAGTTTTTTGCTCTCCGATCTGCAAGCAGCATATCTATATGCCCAGTTGGAAACGGCGGATCTAATCAACCAACGCCGTTTAACGATTTGGCAACGTTACTTTCAAGCCTTTTCCCCCCTTGCTGAAACGGGCGAGCTGGAATTGGCAGCCCCGCCTGCCGATTGCGAGCATAACGCCCATCTGTTCTATCTCAAGTTAGCCGATCAGACGCAACGCGAGGCGTTTATCCAATATTTAAAACGAGCGGATATTCTCAGCGTGTTTCATTATGTCCCGCTTCATACCAGCCCTGCCGGACAACGGTTCGGGCGTTTTAACGGCAAAGACCGCTACACCACCGCCGAGAGCGACCGCCTCGTGCGTTTACCCCTCTTTTTTAATTTAACGGAGCAAGAAGCCGAGCGGGTGATGAAAACCGCAATAGCTTTTTTTAAACGTTGAGTTTTTGCAAATTTTTATGGGAAAATTACCGCTTGTAGCTCAATTTTTCACAATATCATCAAAATGAACTAGGATTGCTTGCTCAAATAACTCTGAAGTGTGAGTTTTTCGGATAATTCTGCTAAGTTTTGTTATGATCGCTGATATTCCTCATTTAAAAAATAGAAAGGGCAGTGGTGATTTATCATATTCTTGGGGCAGATATTCCCCACCATAACCGCACGTTGTTAGCCTTTTTTCAAGAAATGCGTTTGGCGGAATGGGGAGGGCAGTCGCTATTTTATGTGGTTAGTCAAGATGATTTAGCGGCGGCATTTCCGGCATTATCGATTCGCCGTTTTGCAGGTAAAATGCAGTTAGCCAGGGCGGTGGTTGAGGTGGCAAAGTCGCAGCCGCAGGCAAAATTTGTGTTGCACGGGCAGTTTAATTTTCCGCTTTGGCTGGCGATTTTGTGTGGGCGATTGCCCGGTGAGCGTTGTGCGTGGCACGTTTGGGGCGCAGATTTGTACGAGCATTCAACGGCTTGGCGGTTTAGATTGGCGTATCCGATCCGCCGCGCTGCGCAACGTAAAATGGCTCAAATATGGGCGACCCGCGGTGATTTGCAGTTTGCCCACTCTTTGTTAAAGCGCAAGGGCGAGCAGGATCAATTATTGTATTTTCCGTCCAAAATGCCGGCTGTATTGCCTCAACAATCAGAAGAACGGTCGCAATTGACTATTTTATTGGGCAATTCCGGTGATCGTGCCAATTGCCATTTGCAAGGCTTGGACGATCTTCATCGGCAATTTGGCTCTCAGGTGAGGGTGATTATTCCGATGGGCTATCCGGCGCAAAATCACGCTTATGTTGAGGCGGTTGCAGCCCATAGCAAGCGGTTATTTCCTGCCGAAAATGTGCAAATTCTCACGCAAAAACTGGCTTTTGAAGCGTATTTGGCGATATTGGCGCAGTGTGATGTCGGGCTGTTTTTGTTTAAGCGGCAGCAGGGCATCGGTACGATTTGTGCCTTATTGGCGATGAATATTCCGGTGATTTTGGCGAAGGAAAATCCGTTTTGTGTAGATATGCAGGCGGAGCAGATTCCGTTTTTATTCAGCGGGTGGGTGAACCAAGCGGCTATTCAGGCGACCAAGCAGCAATTAGCGGCGTTGGATAAAGGGAATATCCGTTTTTTCCCACCGAATTATCTGCCGTTATGGCGGCATTGCTTGGCGAATTGGGCGGACGCTGCCTGACAAGCGGTCGGTTTTGGTGATATTTTTGCAAAGAGGCACAATGGCATACGGCATCTTAATCAGCCTGTTTTTTGTGGCAGTTGTACTGATTGGCTCGGTGATTTGGCAGGGCTTACGGCAGCAGGGGCAGACGTTCCATCTTTTGTTTAGTCTGATTTATGGGGTAACCTGCTTTTTGGGCGTGCCGTTTTCAGTGCTGCTGGCGTGGCAGTTCGGGCAGCCATTGCCGGATACGGCAACCTCCATCTCTGCACTGGGGGCGGCGTTAGGCGGTTACGGGCTGTATTGGTTCGGCTATCAAGGGGCGAACCGGATAGGCGGAAAAGCCGCTTGTCGTTCTACTGCGCTTGCAACAAAAGAGGTACAACTGACCGCTTGTCTATTGATGTTGATTAGCACGGTCGCATTGGCTCTGTTTATCGGCTTAAATGAAGGATTGCTACTGTTTAAATTGGAAAAATACAGCCAGATTTTTTCGGCAAGGGTGAAGGGCGTGCTGTTAAAGCGGTTTTTCTACTTTTTCATTCCGGCATTACTGATTTTTTTCTGGCTCAAGCCCAGCCTAAAACGCTGGTGGTGGGGGCTGATACTTGGTCTCGGGTTCGGCATTTTAAGCTATTTGGCGGTTGGTGGGACAAGGGCAAATATCGCCTTGGTGGTGGCACTTTTTCTGCTATTAGGCTGGCGTTTCGGCTATGTTGCAAAAAAATGGCTGATTTCGAGCGCTTGTTTGGCGGTCATCGCAATGTTCTGGTTGGCGTTATGGCGGTACGATTTGGCGGTGAGCGGGCGAGAAGCGTGGTTTACTTTTCTTTATTTGACACGGGATACCTTTTCGCCGTGGCAAAATTTTGCCCTTATTCTCTCCAGTGAGATTGACTATCAAGGTCTGATGCCGATTGTGCGGGATTTTTATGTCTATATTCCGCAGGCGTGGTGGGCGGATCGCCCGGATATTGTGTGGAACAGTGCGAATTATTTCACCAAAATTGTGTTGGGCAATCAGTCCGGCTTGGCGATGTCGCCGACGTTGTTGGGTTCATTCTATATTATGGGCGGTTATCCGTTGATGGCGTGCGGAATGCTGGCGGTCGGGGCGATAATCCGTGCCTTTGACGCCGTGTTTGAGCGTGTCGAAGTTTTAGGTAAAGCCTATTGCTTGGCAAACCTGTTCAATTTGGTTGTGCTAGTGAGGGAGGGGGCGGATGCGTTTGTGTCCCGCTGGGGCTTTTTTAGTATTGTGTTTGTGATTGCGTGGCAGTTGGCAAAATGGCTTGGTTATCTGGCAGGGAAAGGTGGCAAATGATCGGGCACGTAACAATTAGAGGGATTGAGCTGTTAGCCGTGCCAAATCAAACGCAATTTGTGGATTTTTTGCTAAACCACGGTGATATTCGCACAGGAAAATTGGTCGCTATTAACGCAGAGAAAGTTATCATCAGCGAACAAAACCCGCAACTTCGCCGCCTTTTACACAATACCGAGTATAAGTATGCCGATGGTATCAGTATTGTGTGCGCAATTAAGCGGAAATATCCGCAGCATCGGCAGGTAGAAAGAATTGCTGGTGTAGAATTATGGGAAGCGATGTTAATGGCGGGGATTGCCTATGATCTCCCTGTTTTTTTAGTAGGGGGAAAGCCTGATGTGCTGGCAGAAACAGCAGAAAAATTATGCCGTTTAGGTGTGCGTATAGTCGGCTCGCAAGACGGTTATTTTACTGCGGAAGATCAGGATAGTGTGATCGAGCGAATCCGTCAAAGCGGTGCAAAATTTGTGAGCGTGGCGATGGGGTCGCCAAAACAGGAAATGTTTATTGAAAGTGCACAGCAGATTTACCCCGATACGCTCTATATGGGAGTCGGCGGCAGTTATGATGTATTTGTGGGGAAAGTGAAACGAGCCCCCCAAATTTGGCGGCAATTAGGGTTGGAATGGCTTTTTCGATTATGGCAGCAACCGACCCGTTGGCAGCGACAGCTAAGATTGATGAAATATGCCTACTATTATTTGACAAAACAGCTATAAAATCAGCAGTTTTGATAATAAATAAACGTTTTGAACAAATTAAAAGCAAGCAAGTATATTTTTGAAAAAAGTGCTAGACAAGCGAGGGTGAAATCACTAATATACGCTTCCGTTGCGACGCAATACTGAAACAAAGCGTTCGTAGCTCAGTTGGATAGAGCGTTGGCCTCCGGAGCCAAAGGTCGCAGGTTCGAATCCTGTCGAGCGCGCCAGAGGTAATGCAAGTTCAACATAGCGTTGGTGGCTATAGCTCAGTTGGTAGAGCCCTGGATTGTGATTCCAGTTGTCGTGGGTTCAAGTCCCATTAGCCACCCCATTAAATACTCTTTATGAGTAACTGTCGGCGAGTAGCGCAGCTTGGTAGCGCAACTGGTTTGGGACCAGTGGGTCGTAGGTTCAAATCCTATCTCGCCGACCATCTTCATTCCTTATATTCAATCTGATTACTATCATTATATCTTTACAAATCATTAGCATTTCCCGGTGTATCTCAACTAAGCCTGTATTAGTTTTCGATTCTTTTCCCCCAATATACTTCAAACCGAACCTGATATTTTTTTCTTAACCAAATCGTTAGATAAATCTTTATTTTCATTTTTTCTTTCGCTCTTTAATTAGAAAATCACTCAAGCAGTATAAATAATTGCGCAAAAAAAAAACAATATATAATCAAAAAACCACCATTTATCGAGATGTATCTGAATCATATTTATTGGTGATATTTAAACCTTTTGATTTTATTGACAGGAGCTCTTTATGGTTGAACAAACCAAAAACACGATTTAAGTGCTTTAGAACAAAATATCGACAATGCAGTTACACAGAACAATATACCTGAAGCAGAAGTTCAGACGCACAGTAATTTACCGTCCTCATATACAGAGGAGCGAGGTATGTTGTCCGAAATATCTTCTTCAGAGCCCGTTGTTGCTGAAGAGGTAGAACAAAGAGAGAGCTCCCATTCACAAAGCGACTATTTAAAATGGTATTTGTTCGGTGGATTGGTATTGGGTGGAGGTGCATTAGCATTGTCCGGTGGAGGGCGTAAAGGTGGTGGAAGCAATGCGGCAACACATTCTCATCAAACTAAAGAGAATGTTCAATCTCCGGCATCTCAGATAGATAAAGGACAGACTCAGCCGACTAAGGATAATGTTCAATCTTCGGCATCTCAAATAGACCAAGTTCAGATGGGGCAGTCTCAGTCCGATAAACTGCAAGTAGATAAGCCGGCTGATTCTGCAGAAAAAGAAGTATTAGCGAAGCCTCAAGTCGAGCAGAAACCAATACTAATAAAATCCTATCAATATGATGATAGTTTGTTTAAAAACGATACGGATAAGGACGGTTTATTTGATGCACTCGATCCTAATCCTACTATGTGGAATGTATCCGAACGGGATCTACGCACTTTTACAACCTTGTCTTATAAAGATGAAAAAGAACTTAAGGCTATTTTTGATAATAAAAACCTAAAAGAGTGGCAAGAAATCAACCTTGATAAGGAAAGTGGGCTAAACAATAGCTTTAGCGAAAAAGAGAGCGAAGATTTTATTCAGAATTGGGCGTTAATTGAATTTAAGAATACAAGTGATTTTTTAGGTAGTGGTTTAGACTATTCCGTATTTGGTAACGGAAAAAAATCGGATGGCACTTACCAACAAATCGTATTCGCTTTTCGGGGATCGAAGGGAAGTTATACTAATTTGCAAGATTGGTATACTGATTTGAAAGTATTACGAGGCGATTTACCAACACAGGCAAAAGAGTTGGTTGGGCAGACGAAAGCGATTGTGGATAAGTATAGCCCTGATACTGTTTATGCTACCGGACATTCCTTAGGTGGGTATTTAACACAATATTTCACTGCCTATGCGATGCAAGCAAGTCCGGAATTTCAAGCAAAAATGAAACATAGTGCGATTTTTAATCCGCTGTTGTTATTAACGGATAAAGATTCTGATCCTAGTCTTATTAAGGCTAGAGAAAATACGGATAGATTTGTTAAAGAAGCAATTAGTAACGATGATGTAATGAGCGGTAATTTTCTTTACAAAACCAGTTCTTATATAATAGATGGTGAGTTTCTTGCTGATGGAGGAGTTCCGCGAGATAAGGCAAAGAAAGCTGGTATTATCGGAGGAGGCGTAGCTGGTACTATAGTAGGTGGTCTTTTGGCTTTGGTTACTGGGGGGCTAGTCTTGCAGCTGGTGCATTGCTAGGTGGTTCTTTAGGTGCTTTAAAAGGTAATTCCCTTGCTAATGAAGTACTGGAAAAATTAGAAAAAGAAGGACTAGGTACTTATGACAATACGGTACGCTTTGAACCGTTGAAAAAAGATTGGCTTGAATCTCATTCAATGATCCGTTTTTATGAAAAAACCGATGATTTGGTAAAACACTTTTCTTTTGGTAGTCGCCACGATAAATGGGAAGAGGGCGAAAATGCTTATATGAAAGACAGTGATAAAGACGGTATCGCAGATATTGTTGAATTACATTTCCATTCTGATCCAAATGATGCAAATAGTCGGTTGGCACAATCCAAATTATTGATTAATGGGCGTGAGACACAAGAAGTTATGCCGGTTGTTGTTTATCATTTAGCGGATAAACAAGACTTTAGTAGCACGTCTCAAGCTAAAATAGAACATATATACGGTAATGATGGCGATAATCGCCTAGATCTAGATAGTGGGAGTGGCACAAATGTGCTTTTTGGTGGTAAAGGGAAGGATATTTTTGTGTTGGGAAATAATGATTTCAAACATCAAAAACTCAATATTATCGGCGATTTTAATGCAGCGGAAGATAAATTGGACCTACGCGTACTGGATCTGAAAGGGGATTTTGCCGGCTTATTTTCAAATGAACCGAATGGGAATACACCGATTTCTTGGAGTAAAGACACCCAAACACTAAATTATCAGGTGAATAACCAAAGTTTTGTCTTAGCACAGTTTTTGAATCAAACTGAATTGAGTGTGGAGAATTTCATTGTGTAGAGAGAAAACAACCATTTTTAGCGCTCTTTTTCAACGCTTTGATTTCGTTTTCACCAAGCGGTAAGATTTTCCGATTTTTTTGCAAAATTTTCTCAAAAACCGCTTGCATTGATTTTGGATTTCTCTATAATGCACACCACACAACGACGCACTGTTGTGAAGAAGTTAAAATTACGGTGCGTCGTTCTTTTTTGCTCTTTAACAATGTATCAGACAATCTGTGTGGGCACTTGTTGATGGATTTTGAAAAGAATATTTTAATTTTGAAGTCTTGATAAGTGCTTAACTTGAAATTCATTTAGAATGATTTTTTAGTCAGTATTTATTGAGCGATTAAACTTTTGAATTGAAGAGTTTGATCATGG